>JAUWHN010000033.1 GCA_030605865.1 Candidatus Portnoyibacteriota bacterium | reverse complement strand
AAAAACAGACTTAGTCATTACAAAACTAACAGCAAAAACCAGGGCCGCCGCCAAAGCAGGAACAGAGGCTTTTGTTAAACGAATCTTTTGATTGCTTGCAAAAATCCTGGTTTTTTTTATTACTAACAATGAAAGAATTATTCCGCCGCAAACCAACAAACAAAAAGCGATTAATTCTTTCGCACTTAATCGCTCGCCTAAAAATATGAAGCTTAAACCCAAAGTAAAAAGAGGAATGAGCCCGCCGACAGTTGGAACTACTCGTGAAGCTTCTCCCTTGTATAAGGCAGTATAAAAAATGATGGCAGCCAAAAGCCAGACAATCCCCGTAGCAAGAGCTATAATTATTTGATTAATTGGTGGTATTGAAAAACCAAATGGCGCTAAAACAAGAACAACGACACTGCAAAGCCCTATCCAAAAAGCATAACTTAAAGGATTGGGAAATCCCCTTTTTAAAAAATATTTGTCAGCAATAAAAACACCAGCGTTAAAAAAATGAGCAATGATGACAATCAATAACCAATTCATATTTTTTTAAGCCATTGTCCGGTATGGCTCTGTTTTTCTTTTGTAATCTGATTCGGCCTGCCCTCGGCTACAATCTGGCCGCCTTGATCGCCACCTTCGGGACCAAGATCAATTATCCAATCCGCATTTTTAATTATATCTAAATTATGCTCAATAACCAAAACTGTATTTCCTTTATCTACCAATTTTTTCAAAACATTAAGCAGATTTTTAATATCGGCTGGATGAAGGCCGGTGGTCGGCTCATCTAAAATATAAATAGTTTTACCAGTGGATTTTCGGGCTAATTCAGTAGCTAATTTCACTCGCTGGGCTTCTCCGCCAGAAAGTGATGGAGCTGGCTGACCCAACTGGACATACCCTAAACCAACTTCATTAAGAACTGTTAATTTTTCTTTCAAGGGTAAATTGCCCTTAAAAAATGCCAGGGCTTCTTCAACGGTCATTTCTAAAACCTCGGCAATATCTACGCCCCGATATTTAATCTCTAAAATTTCTTTGTTATACCTTCTTCCCTGGCACTCCGGACATTCAATATATCTATCAGGAAGATAATACATTTCTATCTTTTTCAATCCTGCTCCCTCACATTCTTCGCATCTTCCTCCCTTAATATTAAAACTAAAATACCCGGCTCTATAGCCCCTAGTTTTTGCCTGTTTGGTTTTAGTAAATAAATCCCTAATATGGGTAAAAATTCCAGTATAAGTAGCTGGATTAGATCTCGGTGTTCGACCGATTGGAGACTGATCAACAACCACAACCTTATTTAAATTTTCTAAACCAATAATCTTTTTATGTTCCCCTGATTTGGTTCTGGTTCGATAGAATTTCTCAGACAAAGTCCTGGCTAAAATATCATTCATCAAAGTACTTTTTCCGGAACCAGAAACGCCAGTGATGCAGACAAAAACACCAAGGGGAATTTTTACGTCAATATTTTTAAGATTATGCTCTTTAGCGCTTTTTATAATTATAAATTGCTTGCCCGCCTTGCTCGCCTCGCTGCGAAGCGGGCCGCGAGGCAGGTTGCTTGCCCTTGTTTCAAATAACTCTATTTTCTTTTGTCCTGACAAATACTCCCCTGTCGGAGTTTTTGCTTTTAATAGCTGCTGTGGTGTTCCCTCAAAAATAATTTTCCCTCCATCTCTACCAGCTCCCGGGCCTATATCAATTATCCAATCACCTTTTTTAATGGTTTGCTCATCGTGTTCAACTACTAAAACTGTATTACCAATGTCTCGTAAATTCTCCAGGGCCTTAATTAATCTTTCCTGATCCCGAGCGTGAAGACCAATAGATGGTTCATCTAAAACATAAAGAACCCCGGTTAGCTTGGAGCCAATTTGAGTGGCCAATCTTATTCTTTGGGCTTCGCCAACTGAAAGACTGGGGGCATCGCGACCCAAGCTAAGATATTCTAAATTAACGTCAATCAGAAATTGGAGGTGTCTAACTATTTCCTCAATAATCGGCTCCGCGATCTTAATTTTCTCTCTATTAAGTTTTTGCGTTGTTTTGCGTAGCTCTCCAATAACCTCGTTAATCGACATTTCCACAATATCATTTATTGACCTTCCTGCTACGGTTACTGCCAGGGCTTCGGGCCTAAGTCGTTTTCCCTCACAACTAGGACATGTTTTAATAACCATATACTTTTCAATCTCCGAACGCGTATGTTCAGAATCAGTTTCTTTATGACGTCGTTCTAAGTTAGAAACTATTCCCTCATAATCATCTTTGCCATTTAAAATCAAATCAATAATTTCTTTGGATAATTCTTCAACAGAAGTATTCAAAGAAAAATCATATTTCTCGGCCAGTTTTTCCAATGCCTGCCACTGAGAATTTTTATTTTCTAATCTATAAGGGGTCATGGCCCAAGGACGAATTGCTCCTTCGGCTAAACTAAGTTTAGAGTTAGGAATAACTAAGCTTAGGTCAACTTCTAACTTTACACCTAAACCAGTACAATCTAGACAGGCGCCTTGGGGATTATTAAAAGAAAAAAAGCGAGGCTCAATTTCTGGAATAATGGTTCCGCATTTTTGACAAGTAAATTTATTGCTAAAAAGTTGATCTTTATTGTTAATCTGAAGAATTGCAGTGCCTCCCCCTATCTTAAGGCCTGTTTCTATAGAATCAATTATCCTAATTCTATCGGGATTTTTCTTGTCAAAAATAAATCTGTCAATCACTGCTTCCAAATGACAAAACTTAGCTTTGTCACTCTGCCAGCCAAGCGCTTCCTCTATTTTATAAATTTTCCCTTTTATCCTCACTCGAACAAATCCTTTTTCATGAAGGTTTTTCAGAATATTTTGCGGCTCCCCTTCTTCTACCCCGACGCCTTTAAAGGGTGCGGGGTAAATTGGAGCCAAAATATGAATCTTGGTATTATGAGGAAATCTTAAAATTTGACTAACTATCTGACTTATACTTTGACGGGTAACTAATTTTCCGCATTCTGGGCAATGGGGTTTACCAACCCGGGAAAATAAAAGACGGAGCAAATCATAAATCTCCGTCATTGTCCCTACGGTTGAACGAGGATTTTTTACAGCACTCTGTTGACTAATAGAAATCGCTGGAGGTAATCCTTCTATTTTATCAACATCCGGCTTATCTATGGCGCCCAAAAACTGTCGGGCATAAGCAGAAAAGGACTCAATGTATCTGCGTTGACCTTCGGCATATAAAGTATCAAAGGCTAAAGAAGACTTCCCTGAACCCGAAACACCGGTAACAATTACCAGCTTATTCCGCGGAATCTCAATATCAATGTTCTTCAAATTATGCACGCGAGCGCCTTTAACTATGATATTTTGTATACCATCCTTTTTCATAGTGTATATATTATACACGAAAAATTATGTCAAGTCTACAAATAAAAAGTCCACAAGTAAAAACGCCAGCAACTTACCTGTCACGTTTGACGTGATTCGTTGCTAACGCTTGGCCATTTTTATTTCTCCGCTAATATCACAACCTGATTTGGCTTGACTTCTAAGAATCCTTTTTTAATTTCAATAATCTCCTCATCAGCTTTTTCATATCTTTCGGCTAATTTTTTTCTAATTTTAATTTGTCCTTTTATCAGCGGTGTAATTAAGGGGATATGATAGCTTAAAATTCCCAGCTCGCCAGTAGATCCCGGCACCTGAGCTGACTCAACATCACCGTCAAAAAGTGTTTTTTCTAATGTGTGTATGCGTAAATTGAACATATTAGCCAACCTCATTTATTGAGCCTTTCATATAGAAATCCTGTTCATTCTTATCATCATGTTTTCCTTCAAGAATCTCCTTAAATCCTTTTACAGTGTCAGCTAATGAAACATACTTGCCCTTGGTGTCTGTGAAGACCTCGGCAACAAAGAAAGGTTGAGAAAGAAAACGCTGAATTCTTCTGGCCCGATTAACAATTAACTTGTCTTCTTCAGATAATTCTTCCATTCCTAAAATAGCAATAATATCCTGAAGGTCTTTATAACGCTGAAGAACCCGTTGGACTTCCCGTGCCACCTCGTAATGTTCTTTGCCCATAATTTCCGGGTCTAAAACCGTAGAAGAAGAATCCAGGGGATCAACTGCCGGATAAATACCCAACTCTGCTAATTGCCTTGATAAAACAATAGTTGAATCAAGATGAGAAAAAGTTGTTGCCGGCGCTGGGTCGGTTAAATCATCAGCCGGCACAAAAATTGCCTGGACCGAAGTAATTGAGCCTTTTTTAGTTGAAGTAATTCTTTCCTGCAACTCGCCCATCTCGGTTGCCAAAGTTGGCTGATAACCAACAGCTGAAGGCATTCTACCAAGCAAAGCGGAAACTTCTGAACCTGCTTGAGTAAAACGAAAGATGTTATCAATAAACAAAAGAACATCTTTTCCTTCCTCGTCTCTAAAATATTCTGCCATTGTCAAACCGGCTAAACCTACTCGCAACCTGGCTCCGGGGACTTCATTCATCTGTCCAAAAGTTAAAGCAGTTTTTGCCAAAGTTTTGGATTTTTTCATTTCATGATATAAATCATTTCCTTCTCGGGTTCGCTCACCTACTCCGGCAAAAACCGAATAACCACCATGTTCAGCAGCTACGTTGCGAATTAGCTCCATTAAAAGAACAGTCTTACCTACTCCAGCTCCACCAAAAAGGCCAACCTTACCGCCCTTAGTAAACGGCGCAATTAAATCAATAACTTTAATACCGGTTTCAAAAACTTCGGTTTTAGTTGACTGGTCTTTAAGGGCCGGGGGTTTTCTATGAATTGGCTGACGAGAAACATCTTTAGGTGCTGGCATTTCATCAATCGGCTCACCCAAAACATTAAACATTCTACCAAGAACCTTATCACCAACCGGCACAGTAATCGGTTTACCCGTATTAACAACCTCCATTCCTCTTTTTAATCCATCAGTAGAATCCATGGCCACTGCCCGGATTCTATTACTCCCTAAATGCTGCGCAGTCTCCAATATTAACTTTGTCCCTTTAAATTCAATCTCAAGGGCATCATAAATCCCCGGGAGCTTTTTTGGAAATTCAACGTCAACCACAACGCCAATTATCTGCACAATTTTTCCAATATTCATAAATTTACTCTAATGCCTCGCGACCAGCGGTTACTTCTGTGATTTCATTAGTAATCGCTGATTGACGGGCTTTATTGTAAAAAAGATTTAGTTCCTCTAAAATTTCCTCGGCATTTTCCGAGGCATTTTTCATTGCCACCATCCGAGCTGAATGCTCGCTGGCATTTGCCTCTAAAATCATATAGTGAGCCTGAATTTCAACTAATAATGGCAAAAGTTCATTTAGGACTTTTTCGCGGGAAGGTTCAAAGATATACCGATAATTGTAGCTTGCTTGCCCGCCGAAGCCTTGGCGAAGGCTGGTATCTTTTTCCGCATATCTTCCCTTTTTTGGGATAATTCCTTCAATAATCTCCTTAATTCCCTTTTTGGTTATTGGTAAAACCTGTCTAATAACTGCCTCTTGCCTAAGGGTAGAAACAAAATTTGTAAAAGCGCAAACTATCTTAGAATATTTCTTTTCCTGCCAGTCAAATAAAATCCGCTTTGCAATTGGCATTGTTTCTTCTAATTTAACAAAATCACCAAAACCAACGAATTCTTCGGCTATTTCATAGCCTCGAAACTTAAAATAATCTCTGGCCTTCTTGCCAACCGTAATAATATCAATATTTTTAGATTCTGAATTTTTATCTAAATATTCCTGGGCTTTTCGCAATACGCCGCTATTATACCCTCCGCATAAACCTTTATCGCTGGTTATAACTATTAAGCAAATATCTTTACCTCGCCTTCTCTCCAATAATGGATGGATTTCTCGAACAGTCTTTTGACCAATATTTCCCAAAAGCTGCAAAGCACTTTCAGCATAAGGCCGAGCAGCTAAGGCAAATTCCTGACTTCTCCGCATTTTAGTAGCTGAAACTGCCTCCATTGCCCGGGTTATCTGCTGGGTATTTCCTATAGACCGCATCCGGCGTTTAATGTCCCTTGTCGACTGCATGTTTAAAAGTTGTCTTAAAATCAATAATTATTTTCTGTAACTGTTTCTCTGTTTTATCGCTAAGGTCTTTGCTCCTATGAATTTCCTCAAGTAACTTTGGATGCATATTTTCCAAATGCTCTAAAAATTTATTTTCAAATTCTTCTATGTTATCCATTGGAATATCATCTAAATAACCATTAACTCCGGCATAAATAATTACTACTTGTTTTTCCCAGGCCATGGGCACATATTGTTTTTGTTTTAAAACTTCGGTTACTCTTTTCCCTCTTTCAATTCTATCCTGGGTTGCTTTATCCAATTCCGCGCCAAACTGAACAAAGGCAGCTAATTCCCGATACTGGGCTAAATCAAGACGAAGCTTGCCAGCTACTTTTTTCATTGCCTTGGTTTGGGCTGCCGAACCAACCCGGGAAACCGATAAACCAACATTTAGAGCCGGCCTGATTCCCTGATAAAATAATTCCGGCTCTAAATAAATCTGGCCGTCAGTAATGGAAATAACATTGGTTGGGATATAAGAAGAAATATCACCGGCTTGAGTTTCAATAATCGGCAAAGCAGTTAAAGAACCGCCACCGTGTTTTTTATCCATTTTAGCGGCTCGCTCTAACAGCCGGGAATGGAGATAAAAAATATCGCCGGGATATGCTTCCCGTCCCGGAGGACGTCGAAGAAGTAAAGAAACCTGGCGATAAGACCAAGCGTGCTTGGATAAATCATCATAAAAAAGCACGGCATCTTTCCCTTTATCCATAAAATGCTCGCCCATGGCACAGCCAGCATAAGGAGCAATATATAAAAGCGGAGCAGGATCAGCAGCTGAAGCTACCACAACAGTAGTATATTCCATTGCTCCGGTTTCTTGAAAACGGGCAATAATTTTAGCTACTTTTGATTCTTTCTGGCCAATAGAAACATAAATACAAATCGGCCGGGTTTCTTTAGGTTCTTTTAGCTGATTAATAATTGTATCAATCACTAAAGCAGTTTTTCCGATTTGGCGGTCGCCGATAATTAATTCTCGCTGCCCCCGGCCAATGGGAATAATTGAATCAATAGCTTTAATACCGGTATGAAGCGGGGTGTTAACCGATTCTCTGGTAATAACGCGGGGAGCAACTTTTTCAATTGAATAAAATTTATCGGTTTTAATATCGCCTTTTCCATCTAAGGGTTCGCCTAAAGGATTAACTACTCTACCAACCAAAGCATCACCAACCGGAACCTGAAGAATCCTGTTAGTTGACTTCACAATATCCCCTTCTTTAATCTGCTTATAATCACCTAAAATTATTGTTCCAATAGTGTCTTCTTCTAAATTTAGGGCTAAGCCGTAGACAGAACCGCCAAACTCCAACATTTCACTTACCATTACGTCTTGAAGGCCGGCAACTATTGCCACTCCATCACCAACCCTAACAACCCGACCGACTTTCTCGGCCTTAACTTCAGCTTTAAAACCTTCAATTTGTTTTTTCAGTTGTTGGATAATAAAGTCTTTGTCCATACTTATATTAAACTCCGTTTTAATTTATTTAACTTGGCTTTTATTGAGCCGTCGATTAAAAGGTCGTTTATTTGAATTTTTAGGCCGCCGATTAGACCGGGGTCAACTTTTTCTTTTATTTCTGCTTTCTTGCCAATTAAATTACGTAATTTTGACACTAAGTCTTTATCTATTTCCTTAGCGCCAGTTACCTCAACTTCCACTACTCCTCTTTCTTCCTTATCAATCTCTTCAATTTTCCCAATAATTTTATTGATTAATTTTAAATCATTATTTCTCAATAAAATACTATAGAAATTCTTAAAGATTAAATCAATCTCGCCTTCTTTAACATCTTTTAAAGAATCATATAATGCTTGAGCATATTGTTTTGGACTATAAAGCATATGGAGCAAAAATTATATACCAGATCGCTGTTTCTCTAATTTTTTGATAACTTCGTTAATCATTTCTTTTTCTCTCCCTTTATCCATTTTCTCTTCTAAAATCTTTCCAGTGGCTGCTACTACCAAATCCGCGATGTCCTGCCGCACTTCTTTTAACATTTTTTCCTTTTCAATTTCAATCATCCCCTTACCTATCTCAATAATTTTTTTAGTCTTTTCTTCTGCTTCTTTGAGAATTTCCTGCTGTTTCTTATCGCCAACATCTTTTGCTTTAGCAATTATTACTTCGGCCTCTTTTTGAATTTTAATCAGTTCCTTTTCCCGAAGCTCTTGAATTTTTTGAAACTCTTCTTCTCCTTTTTTAGCTTTTTCCAACCCCTCAACGATTTTTTGCCGTCTGCTATTCATCAAATTTATAAGCGGCTTATACAAAAATTTTTTCAAGAGAAAAAGAAGAATTACAAAATTAACTATCTGGGCAAGCAGAAGCTTCCATTCAACACCAAGTTTATGGAAAAGTTCGTTCATGATTTACACAAATTTTATCACCAGCGCAACTACCAGAACGTAAATAGCGATTGCTTCGGCAAAGGCAATAGCTAAAACCATTGGAGTTTGAATTTTATTAGCTGCCTCGGGATTTCGTCCAATAGACTTCATTGCTTGAGTAGCTAACCGACCAATGGCATAGGCGGGCGTTACCACCCCAAAAACAATGGTTGCGCCGGCAACGATTGTCTTTATGGTTTCTAAATCCATATTATCTTGAAACTTGAAACTTGAAACTCAAGAAAAATCTTGGGCTACAGGTTACAGGTTTCAGGATTAATGATTAATGTGCTTCGCTTACAGCGATTTTTAAGAAAACTAAAGTTAACATTGCAAAAATAAGGGCCTGGATAAAACCAACAAATAACTCTAAAAGCATAAATGGCAATGGAGCAATAAAAGGAAGTAAAACAGCCATTACTATTAACAAAACTTCTCCGGCAAAAATATTTCCAAAAAGACGAAAAGAAAAAGAAAGTACTTTAACTGCCTCGGCAATGGCCTCCAAAATTCCGGCAAAAGTCAAGCCGGGGTTTTTAAATGAAATATACTTGCCAAGATGTTTAAAAAAACCAATAGTTATAATGCCAAAAATTTGAGTTGCCAAAACCGAAACTATTGCCAAAGCTAAGGTCATATTCAAATCACTATTAGCTGAACGGAATAAAGGAATAAAAACCTGTTCATTGCTTCCTGCGTGAGCGACTTCGAAAAAACCGATCGTTCCCACTCCAGGCACCAAACCCAACCAATTGGACAATAAAATAAAAACAAAAATAGTAGTTACTAAAGGAAAAAATTTCTCTGCCTCTTTTCTGTTTCCGGTTATCTGATTTATAAAATCTAAAATGAACTCAATAATGGCCTCTACAAAATTTTGAATACCCCTAGGAACTAATTTTAGTTTTCGGGTAGCTAAAACAGAAATCAAGATTAAAACAGCCATAGCAATCCAAGACATCAAAAGAGTATTGGTTATCGGCATTTTGAAAATGGTAAATATACGTTCTGCAGCTAATGAAATATGCATTTTATTTCATCTCTTCCATCACCTTCTTAACTTTCACCAACAGTACGGTGCTTGAAACTATTAATGACAGTACTATTCCAACTAAAAGTAAAAGCGGTGAGGAGTCAAATTTTTTATCCAAAAAACGACCGCCTAAAGCCAAGGCAACCAACGGTATAGTTATAGTATAGCCAAATTTAAAAGTTAGACTCACTGCCTGCCAAAACACTGATTTTTCCCGCCCGAGGCGAGGCTCGCCCTTGGCGGCTTTTTCTGTTTTTTTCATCTTTAGTTTTATTATACACAGTAATCTACATTTGTAAACAATCATTAAAGTATGTTATGATATTAATATGCGGTTACTTCTCCGTTTCATAGCAAGTATAATAACTAATTCAGTAGGAATATTCGCTGTTGCTTATTTTGTGCCGGGTATAACATTTACAGGAGACCTGGTTGACATTGTAATTACCGGACTTGTCTTAGCCGTAGCCAATTCAGTTATTAAACCTATTTTAAAATTCGTCTCCGGTCCGTTAATTGTTTTGACGTTAGGTCTATTTATGATTATTGTCAACATAGTTATTCTTTGGTTAGTTGCTTGGTTTATGCCGGAGTTAACTATTACTGGTCTCTGGGCTTATGTCTGGGGAGTTGTGATACTTGCCATTCTTAATGCATTAACACACACATTTACTAAGAAAAAATCATGAACGAAATTTTCAACATCATCCAAATCGTAATAGCCGTTTTCCTGGTTGTTACCATTTTATTACAACAACGTGGCGCCGGACTCGGAGGCGCTTTTGGTGGTGGCGGTGGCGAAGGCGGGGTTTATTATAAAAAAAGAGGAATGGAAAAAATTATATTCGCTGCCACAGTAGTTCTAGCAATATTATTTATCCTAACGGCATTTATTAGAATGCTTATTTAAAACGAAATGATTAAATGGCCATCAATATCTCAGTGGAAAAAACTACCCTCTTTATTAAACAAAAAAGAGCGGTATTTTGTCTTGGGCCTTTTAGTATTAGCTATTGTTTCTTTAATAACCTGGCGAATCGGCTATCGAACAGATCGCACAGTAACAATCCCTGTACACGGAGGAAGTTATATTGAAGGAATTACTGGCAGTCCCCAATACATTAACCCAATTCTCTCTTTGGCTAATGATGTTGACCAAGATGTTTCAGAATTAATTTTTTCCGGACTTATGAAGTACGATTCCCAGGGAAACCTAACAACCGACCTGGCTGAACGATACGCTATTGGCGAAGAAGGTAAAGTCTATGACTTCTTTTTAAGAAAAAATGTTACTTGGCATAACAATGAACCCTTTAATGCCGATGATGTCCTGTTCACTATCCAAACTATCCAAAATCCGGATTATAAAAGCCCCCTTATATTTAACTGGAGCGGTGTTGAGCTCGAAAAAATTGATGATTATACAATCCGCTTTAAATTAGAAGATGCTTATGCTCCTTTCTTAAACAATGCCACAGTTGGAATGCTGCCTAAACATATTTGGGAAAACATATCCCCGCCAGAATTTCTTCTTACTGAAATTAATCTTAAACCAATTGGCACCGGACCTTATAAATTTAAAAAGTTTGAGAAAGATAAAAAGGGTTCAATTAAAACACTTTATTTAGAAGCCAATAAAAACTATCATTTTGGCAAGCCTTATATAAAAAATATCACTTTCAAATTCTATATTAATGAAGAAACTTTAATAGGCGCTTATAATAAAGGGTCATTAAACGGACTTAGCTTTATTCCAGCCCAAAATAAATCCCAACTAAGAAATTATAAACGAAAATTAAACATCCATCCTCTTAAACTTCCCCATTATTTTGCTGTATTTTTTAATCAAAGTAAAAGCAAAGCTCTTTCTGATGATATTGTCAGGCTGGCTTTAAATTATGCTACTAATAAAGGGGAAATTATTGATAAAATTCTTGATGGCCAAGGAGTAACAGTGAATTCTCCTATTCCTTATGGGGTCTTTGGTCATGCTTCTCAAATAAAAATCTACGATTTTGCGCTTGAACATGCTAATAATCTTTTAGATGCTGCTGACTGGAAAATAAATGAGGAAACTAATATTAGGGAAAAAACTTTTGGAAACGAAGACGAACCAACTCCTTTAGAAATAACCTTAATCACCACCGAATGGCCTGAGCTTCAAAACGTAGCCGGCGTCCTCCAGGAGCAGTGGTCAAAAGTCAACGCAAAAATAGAAGTCAAAATTTTAAATATAGCTGAAATACAACAAGACTACATTAGACCCAGAGAATATCAAGCCCTTCTTTTTGGCGAAGTTTTAGGGGCAGAGCCCGATCCTTTTGCTTTCTGGCATTCCTCTCAAAAAAGAGACCCCGGATTAAATCTTGCTCTTTATAACAATAGCGATGTTGATGAGCTTTTGGCAGAGGCACGTAAAACTCCTGATTTGGAAAAGCGAAAAGAAAAATATGAAGAATTCCAAAAATTAGTTATTGAGGACGTGCCGGTGGTTTTCCTTTATAGTCCTTATCACTTATATCCGGTTAGTAAAAAAATAAAGGGCATTGAGATAAAAAATATCCCCGTGCCTTCAAAAAGGTTCTCTGGTATAGAAAATTGGTATATAAAAACTAAAAGAGTGAAAAAATAAATGAAAAAGAAAATAGATAAATACGATATGAAAAAAGTAATAATGGATTTCCCTAAGCAATTTCCAATTGGTTTAGATGTGGCCAAGGATATAAGAATTTTTGGTGACTTTAATCAACTAATTTTTTGCGGAATGGGTGGTTCTGCTTTACCAGGAACAATCTTAAAAATGCTTCAAATATTTTACGGCTGGCCAATAAATATAAGGATTCATCGCAGCTATGGTCTACCCACGCGCCTTAGTCCAAGACCTCTGATATTTGCTGTTTCCTACTCGGGCAACACCGAAGAGACGACATCAAGCTATCAAGAAGCAAAAGAAAAAAATCTATCAGTTATCGGAATCTCCACTAATGGAAAATTGGCTGAATTATGTAAAAAAGATAAAAATCTCTGGGTCAAGCTACCGACCCGCCTGTCAGCGAGGCAGAAAGCAAAAATCCAGCCTCGCCAGGCCGTTGGCTTTCAATTTGCTTCTATTGTAAAACTATTATCTAATTCTAATATCATTAAAGATTTAGACGAAGAAATTTTAGATATGAGTAAATTCCTTAAACCCAAGGCATTAGAAAAACAAGGAAAAGAATTAGCCCAAAAAATTAAAGGCAAAATCCCTATAATCTATACTTCAGATAAATACCGAGCCCTGGCTCAAATCTGGAAGATTAACTTTAATGAAAATTCAAAATCCCCTGCTTTTTGGAATTATTTCCCCGAACTTAATCATAATGAAATGGAAGGGATGGTTCATGCTACCACCCCGTTCCATGCTTTAATTCTGCGGGATAAAAAATTGGATCATCCGAGAATTTTGAAACGAATGACAATAACCGCAGAATTATTAAAAGAAAAGGGGCTTAAGGTTAGCACTATCGACATTCAAGGTCTCAATGTATTAACAAAAGTGTTCTCTAATTATCTTCTTGCTAACTGGGTCTCTTATTACTTAGCCCTGGAATACGAAACCGACCCTTCGCCGGTAAAAACAATTGAGGAATTTAAGAAAAGATTAAAATAGGCCGAGGTGGTGAAATTGGCAGACACGCTAGCTTCAGGAGCTAGTGGACGCAAGTCCTTGCGGGTTCAAGTCCCGCCCTCGGCACCAGCGAGAAAAAGTCAACGATTGGTGAGTCGCCTCGCTTCGCTCGGCGACCAAATTGTAGGGAATCTTCCAGTCAAAATTTAATTTTTGGTTTTGTGTCCCGCTGAAAACGAAACAGTAAAAGAAAATTTTTTTAGAAAACAAAGTATAATTAACGTCAAAATGTTTCTAAAATATTTAAGCAATGTTTCAGAAAAAAAGTTAAATGGCTCTCTTAAAAAAGGTTTTACCTTAGTTGAATTGTTGGTAGTTATTGCTATCATCGGACTTTTGGCCAGCATTATTTTAGTGAATATTAATAGCGTAAGATCAAAAGCGAGGGATGCGAAAAGAATTACTGAGTTAAGGCAAATTGCGACTGCTTTATATATGCTGGCAGATTCACAAGACGGAGAATTTTTTTCTACTGGGGGAATAGCTAAATGTTTAGGAATGGAAAGCGCAACAACTTGCTGGCTAGGCAATGTATCCGGTGACGACAACCTGAACTCTGCGTTAGCGCCTTATATACCAAAAATTCCATTAGATCCTTTATATGGAAATCGTGCTAAGGGTAATGCTTATCTGCATGCTGGTCCAAATAGCACGGTAGCCTGGCATTGTCAAGCTAATTACCCTAAAGGTCCGTATTTATTATGGTTGCCAGATGGTAAAACAGGGGTTTATAGTGATGCCGACTGCAAGGGCTTAGGATTTTATGCTTGTTGCGGCGCTGTTCCTTGTGAAGAAGGTTATTTTTGCGCCTACAAAATAGAATAAAATATACAATAGAAAACCTTGCTTTAATTGAATTTTCGAGCGATTTTATTTTGATGACAGTTATTGGTGTACTGTTTTTGAGAATGACTGTCTTAATCAGATTTATGAGGTTTTTCCTGCATAGAATTTTAAGAATTTGCCGCCAAAGAAAAACTTGAAACTGTCAAAGATCGCGGCGAAGCCGCTCCGAATTAATGTTCTAACTAATTTCAATATAGTGCACAAAACCCATGATTACTTTTGACGACTTCGACAAATTAGACATAAGAATTGGAACAATCTTAGAAGCAGAATCTGTTCCGGAAACGGAGAAATTATTAAAATTGACCATAGATTTAGGCGATGAAAAACGCACAATGGTTGCTGGAATTGCTGATAAATACAAGCCCGAAGATATTAAAGGCAAACAAATCCCAGTTTTAACCAATTTAGAACCAAAAACTATCCAGGGAATTGAAAGTCAGGGAATGATTTTGGCCGTTGATACTAATGGTAAAGCAACTTTGTTACACCCAGACAAAGAAGTAAATAATGGATCTAAAATTAGATAAACTATGAGAATATTTAGCGGGATGCGTCCCACAGGACAACTTCATATTGGCAATTATTTTGGAGCAGCAAAAAACTGGTTAGAACTTCAAAAAAAACATGATTGTATTTTTGCTGTGGTTGACTATCATGGAATTACCACTCCATTTGACCCCAAGCAGATTAATAAAGACATCATGGACGTTGTTTTAGATTATTTAGCTGCTGGTATTAATCCTAAAAAATCAATACTGATGATTCAATCCCATATTCCTGAACACACAGAATTAGCTTGGATTTTAGGGACCCTGACCCCGCTCGGTGAATTGGAACGAATGACCCAATTTAAAGAAAAAGCCCAACAACATCAAAAAAATGTTAATGCCGGACTATTTGTTTATCCAATTTTAATGGCTGCTGATATTCTTTTATACAAGACCAATCTGGTGCCAGTTGGCCAAGACCAGTTGCAACACGTAGAACTTGCCCGAACCTTAGCCAAAAAATTTAACCATAAATTCAACGAAGTTTTCCCAATACCCAGGGCCCAGCTACCCAAAATCGGCGCACGGATAATGTCTTTGAACGACCCAGCTGAAAAAATGAGTAAATCGCTGGGACCTCAAAGTTATATTGCTCTTTCTGATTCGTTGGATGTAATTAGAAAAAAAATAAAAACTGCAGTAACCGACTCGGGTAAAGAAATAAAATACGATGAAAAGAAAAAACCAGCAATTTCCAATCTCTTAACTATCTATCACCTGTTTTCCAATAAATCGATTGCAGACTTAGAAAAGAAATACAAAAATAAGGGTTATGC
>JAUWHN010000007.1 GCA_030605865.1 Candidatus Portnoyibacteriota bacterium | reverse complement strand
AGCCCCCTGAAATGACCGGCCAAAGTTTACTGGATATTTTAAAATAAAAAAATAATCCAAATAAAAAATTACCCCGACGTCACGTCGAGGTAATTTTTCAAATACTAATTTACCGCTTCTTTATTATTTCGTCCACTATCCCATATTCTTTAGCTTCTTCGGCGTTCATGTAGAAATCGCGATCAGTGTCTTTTTCAACTTTTTTTAAGGATTGACCAGTATGCTTGGCTAAAATTTGATTAAGCTTATCTTTAATCTTAATGATATGCTTGGCAGAAATTTCGATTTCTATTGCCTGGCCGCCGGCTTCGCCCATCACCTGATGAATCAAAACCTCGGAGTTGGGAAGAACAAATCTTTTTCCCTTGGTTCCTCCGGCTAAAATCAAAGCAGCGCCACTGGCAGCAATTCCTATACAAATCGTTGAAACGTCACACTTAACAAACTGCATAGTATCATACATAGCCATGGTGCCGGTTACAGTTCCACCGGGGCTGTTAATATAAATAATGATATCTTTCTTGGGATCCTGATTCTCCAAAAATAAAAACTGGGCAATCACTGTATTGGCAACAGCATCAGTAATTGGCCCGCCAAGAAAAATAATTCTATCCTTAAGCAAGCGAGAATAAATATCATATGCCCGCTCGCCATATTGTGATTTTTCTATTACCGTAGGTATTAAATTCATAAAATTTTTGCTTCTCGCTCTAAAAGCTCAAAGACTTTTTCATTTCTAATTACTCCTTTAGTATACTCTTTTAAAGCAGAAATGTCAAGGTTTTTTTTGGCTTCTTCTGTATCTGGATGATGCTTTAAGGTTTCATTGACTTTCTCCTCGACTTCATCATCGCCAACTTCTATTTTTTCTTTTTTGGCAATTGCTCTTAAAACCAAGCTGATTCTCGCCCTCTTCTCTGCCTGAGCTTTCCATTCCTTTTTTAAATCATCAACTGTTTTTTTTATTTGACTAAGATATTTATCAAAATCCAAGCCCATGCCCCCTACGCTTGCTCTAAGCTCATTAACCATTTTATCTAATTCGAGAACAACCAAAGCTTCGGGCATGTCTATTTTTGAACTATCAGCAATGTGCTCTATTATCTCCGCTCTTATCCTCTCTTTTTCTTTCAATTCTTTTTCCTGAAATATGCCTTCTTTTATGCTCTTTTTAAACTTGTCCAAGGATTTAAAATCTCCTAAACTCTTAACAAATTCATCAGAAAGCTTAGGAATGTCTCTCTCTTGAACTAAATTCAGCTTAACCTGAAAATCAAGGTTTTTCCCAACCAGATTTTTCTGGGGCCATTCCTCGGGTGCCTTTAAGGAAAATTCTTTTTCTTCGCCGGCCTTCATTCCTTCAAGTTCTTTTTCAAACCCTGGCATAAAACGAGCCTCCCCAAGAATTAAGGGGTGGTTTTTACTTTCACCATTTTCAACCTTTACCTTTCCAAGCCTGGTAGAGAAATCTATTTCTAGTCGATCACCATTTCTGGCTGGTCGATTAACCGTAATGAGTTTTGCTCGAGATTTCTGAAGATATTCCAAAGATTTATCAACTTCTCTTTCTTCAACTTTTAGTTTCTTTCTCTTAATTCTTATTTCCTTATATTTTCCCAGAAGAACTTCTGGAATCATCCAGAAAATAGCTTTGTATTTCATTGGATTTCCTCGGGCAATCTGAATAACTTGAATTTCTGGCTGGCCGACGATTTCTATTTCATTATCCAGAATTGCATTGGGTAAGGTCTTTTGAATAGCTAAATTAGCTGCCTGATTATAAAGCTCTTGGGAACCTTTTTCTCGCTCTACAATTTCAGCCGGCACCTTGCCGGGCCGAAATCCATCAACCTTCATATCTTTGCTTAATTCTGACGCTGCTAAATCAAAATAAGCCCCCATCTGAGGAGCTGGGATTTCAACTTCTATCTCAACTTGATTTGAAGAAATTTTATTAATGTTAATTTCCATACAACTACAACAATGGCGCAATAATCAAGGCAATAATTGCCATTAATTTCAATAATATGTTTAAAGAAGGACCAGCTGTATCTTTAAATGGATCCCCAACCGTGTCGCCAACTACTGCTGCTTTGTGCGATTCCGAACCTTTGCCGCCAAGATTTCCAGCTTCAATATACTTCTTAGCATTATCCCAACTAGCTCCGGAATTAGCCATAGTCACTGCTAATAAAAATCCAGTTATAATTGAAGCGGCTAATAATCCTCCTAATGCTTCTGGCCCTAAAATAAAGCCAACCAAAACCGGCACAACAACTACTAAAACACTGGGTAAAATCATCTCTTTAAGAGCTGCTTCCGTGCTAATAGCTATGCAACGAGCATAATCTGGTTTAGCTTTGCCCTCTAAAAGCCCCTCAATTTTCTTAAATTGCCTTCGAACTTCTTGAACCATTTTCATTGCTGCTTTACCAACCGAAGAAATAGTAAGCGAAGAGAAAAGAAAGGGCATTAAACCTCCAATGAATAATCCAATAATTGTTTTGGGGACTAATATATCAATTACTTTTAAATCGGCCACTAATCCATAACTAACCATTAAAACTAAAGCAGTTAAAGCAGCTGCCCCAATAGCAAACCCTTTTCCAATAGCTGCGGTAGTATTGCCCACAGCATCAAGTTCTTCGGTCCGCCTTCTTACTTCAGGACCCATTTTAGCCATTTCAGCAATCCCAGCCGCATTATCGGCAACCGGACCATAAGTATCAGCAGCCAAAGTTATACCTAAAGTAGATAACATTCCTACAGCAGCAATAGCAATACCGTATATTCCGCCAAATAAATAAGCTAAAAAAATTGCTAATGAAATAATTAAAACTGGCACCAGAGTGCTTCCCATCCCCAAAGAAAATCCTCGTAAAATATTAGTAGCTGAACCGGTCTGAGCAGAGATAGCCACTTTTTGCGTAGGTTTATATTTATAAGAAGTAAAAAATTCGGTTATTAAGCCGATGCCAATTCCTGAAGCTAAACCGATTAAAAATGCCCAGAATAAAATAAATTGGCCAGTAACAAGCTTAATTACAAAAAGAGAAAAAATAGCAGCGAGAATCGTTGAACCAAAAATTCCTTGGTTTAATATCTTATGAGGCTCGGCAGGGACTTTCTTTTTAGGAGTCCGATTCTTAAAACTAACAAAAATATTTCCAATGATTGCCGCAATAATTCCGACGCCAGCTAAAAGTAAAGGTAAAAAAACTAAATTTCGAAAACCGGTTAAAACACCCAAACTTCCAATAACCATAGCCGCAATAATAGCATCAACGTAACTTTCAAATAAATCAGCTCCCATGCCAGCTACATCACCAACATTATCTCCTACGTTATCAGCAATAGTAGCTGGATTACGAGGGTCGTCTTCAGGAATACCTGCCTCTATTTTACCAACTAAATCAGCCCCGACATCGGCTGCTTTAGTATAAATACCACCGCCAACTCGAGCAAAAAGAGCAATCGCCGAAGCCCCGAAACCAAAGCCGTAAATTATTTGAGGGTCGCCAAAAATTAAATAAAGAACACTTACTCCTAAAAGTCCGAGTCCAACCACTGTCATTCCCATTACGCTACCGCTACTAAAAGCAACTCTTAAACCATCCTTTAAACTCTTTTTTGCTGCCTCAGCTGTTCTTGCATTGCTTGAAGTAGCAATTCTCATTCCAATATTGCCAGCTAACCCACTAAATATTGCACCGCAAAAAAAAGCCCAGGCTATGCTATTGCCAACTAAAAAATATAAAATAGCGCCCACCACAATAACAAAAATAATGAGCACCTTATATTCCTTATTCAAAAAAGCCATTGCTCCTTTATGAATAGCTCTGGAAATCTCTTTGGCTTTCTCGTCTTTTATTTTGTGCTGCTTAATGCCATAGGCAATTATTCCGGCAAAAACAAGAGCGATAAGGGAGATAATAATGGAAACGTAAATGTATATCATGTCTTTTTAGTTGTCTTTTTAGTCGTTTTTTTAGTCGTTTTTTTTGGCTTTTTCTTAACCTCTTTTTCACTCCTCACATCTATTTTCCAGCCGGTTAATCTTGCTGCTAATCTTACATTCTGACCTTGCTGGCCAATGGCTAAAGAAAGCTGATCTTCCGGCACAATAGTAGTTGCCTCTCTTCTCTTGTCCGCTAATTCAACATTTAAAACTTTGGCAGGAGATAAAGCATTGGCAATAAATTTAGTCACATCCTCGTTCCACTCAATAATATCAATTTTTTCTCCGTTTAATTCGTTTATAACTGTTTGGACTCGAGTCCCTTTCTGGCCAACCAGAGATCCTACCGGATCAACCCCTTCTTCGGATGAGCTGACAGCAATTTTTGTTCGAGAACCAGGCTCGCGGGCAATTGACTTAATTACCACTGTCCCGGCTGAAATCTCCGGCACCTCAACGGCAAAAAGTTTGCTTACCACCTTAGGATAGGCCCGAGAAAGATATACGCTGGTTCCCCTAGGTCCTCTTTCTACTTTTAGAATATAAAGTCTCAATCGCTGACCAATCCGATAATTTTCTTTTGGAATTTGCTCATCTGGAAAAAGAAGGCCGGTTGTTTTACCAATATCTACAAAAACATTTCTTCCCTCAACCCGCTGAACTATCCCACTAATAATCTCTCCTTCTTTATCTTTATATTCTCCATAAACCACCTCTCTTTCAGCTTCTCGAAGTCGCTGAATAATCACTTGTTTGGCAGTTTGAGCAGCAATCCGGCCAAAGTCAGTCTGAGCTTCAAGCTCTGTTTCTAATTCCTCGTTGGGCTTAATGCCTTTTTTAACCTTTTTAGCCTCGTCAATCATCATATGTTTTAAAGAATTAAACCTAATTTTCTTCTCCTCGTCATCTTCTACCTCTTCTGCTTCTTCCTCTACGTCCTCTTCTCTCAACATTCCTTCGTCAACAACTAAAAAAACCTGGAAAACTCTAATCTTCCCTGTTTCCGGGTCAAGTTTTACTCTAATATTTTGACCCTTCTGGCCATAATCTCTTTTATAGGCTGCTGCGATTGCCATTTCAATGGTTTCAATAATCTGTTCTTGAGAAATTCCTTTTTCCTCGGCAATCTGGGCAATAGTTGTTAAAAATTGTTTCGTATCCATATATTTTATTTAAATTAAGGTCCGTCAATAACGGACCATCTATTTTCACTATACTCCGTTTAAAATTCTTGTCAACCCCTACATTCTTATCCCTTTCTTAAACAATGACAAATTTATCCTCCCCAAATCATCAATATTCTTAATCCTAACCGTAACCGTATCCCCTTGATGAATTAAGTCTTCTGCCTTTTTAACCTCTTTTCCCTTAGGAGACAGCTCTGAAATATGAAGTAAACCATCTTGTCCTGGCATTAACTCAATAAAAGCTCCGAAATCAGTAACCTTAACAACTTTTCCTTGAAAAATTTCTCCTGCTTTAAGTTCGCGGGTAAGACTTTTAATCCAGTCAATGGCTTTTTTAGCTCCCTCGGCTTTATCCGAACTAACAAAAACCGAGCCATCGTCCTCAATATCAATACTTGCTCCAGTTTCGTCAATTATTTTGTTAATTATCTTGCCCCCTGGCCCAATAACACTACCAATCTGATCTGGCTTAATTTGAAGAGTGTAAACTCGTGGAGCATAAGGCGAAAGATCTGAACGAGGCATTTTTATTGTTGCTTCCATTTGGTTCAGAATTTCTTCTCTGGCTTTTTTGGCCTGAATTAAAGTGTCTTCCAAGATTTTCAAAGAAAGGCCTTCCACCTTAACGTCCATTTGGAAAGAGGTTATCCCATTTCTGGTACCCGCTATTTTAAAATCCATATCACCGTGATGATCTTCAGGCCCCTGGATGTCAGTTAAAATTTTGTAGTTTCCGCCAGCTGGCGGACCATTATCACCAAGCATCAAGCCCATGGCAATACCAGCTGCATTTCCTTTAATTGATATTCCTGCATCAAGTAGGGCTAAAGTAGAGCCACAAACCGAAGCCATAGAAGAAGAACCATTTGAAGAAAGGATTTCTGAAACAATCCGAATAGTATAAGGAAACTCTTCCCTGGAGGGAATAAGAGGAATTAAAGCCCTTTCTGCCAGAGCTCCGTGACCAATATCTCTTCGTCCCGGACCTCTCATTGGCTTAACTTCACCAACAGAAAAAGGAGGAAAATTATAATGATGCATAAATCGCTTTTTTCCCTCTAATTCCATTTCATCAAGTAGCTGTTCGGCTCCTGGCGGCCCCAGAGTTACCACAGAAAGCGCCTGGGTTTGACCCCTATTAAAAAGGCCTGATCCGTGAGTTCTGGGTAGGAATCCGACCTCGCAAGAAATTTTTCTAACTTCATCCAGTTTCCGACCGTCAGGGCGTTTTTCTTTTTCAAGAATATTTTTATGAACCATTTCATCAATTTTTTCTTCAAATATATCAAAAGCTTGTCCAGTTTTTTCCTCGTCTCCTTCATATTTACCTTCAATAAAATAGCCCAAATTCTCCTTGAGCGCGTTAACGTCGTCCATTCTTTCGGTCTTTTTTGACTGATAAAGGGCTTTTTCTAATTTGTCGCCAATAAAACCTTCCACTTCTTTTATGAGATTGGGTTCAGGTTCTAAAATTTCTATTTCCAGTTTCTTGGGCTGAAATTCCTTAATTATCTCTTCCTGAAAATCAACTAATTTTTCAATTTGCTCCTTGGCAAGCTTTAACGCCTGAACAACGGTTTTTTCTGGCGCCTCGTTGGCACTACCTTCAATCATATTGATTTTCTCTTTACTCCCAGTAACAATAAACTTTAAAATGGATTCTTCACTATTACCATTAATTGGATTTATAATCCATTCTTTGCCAACTTGCCCAATAGAAATACCTCCAATAGGCCCATTCCAAGGGATATTAGAGATGGACAGAGCAATTGATGCTCCAACCAACCCGGGGACAGCCGGATCATTTTCTCCATCAAAAGAAAGAACTGTTACCACTACCTGAATATCCTTTCTAATCTTAGGATTAAAAAGAGGCCGAATAGCTCTGTCTATCAATCGACCAGTTAAAACTGCCTCGTCAGTTGGCCTTCCTTCTCGTTTTATAAAACGGCTGCCTTTAATTTTGCCAGCCGCATAAAGTTTTTCTTCGTAATCGACCATTAGAGGAAGATAGTTAACGCCTTGCCGAGGCTTGTTACCAATTACACAAGTAACCAAAACTACGGTATCTCCATATCTTACTGTTACCGAACCATTGGCTTGTTCAGCTAATTTCCCAATTTCTACAGCTAATTCTTTCCCTCCAATTTCGATCTTATATTTTTTTGTTTGCATGAATTTTGTCGTTTCTGCTCTACAAACTTCAGACTATGGACTCCCATAATCTACCTGTCTGCAGACCAGAAGACGAAGTTAGTTATTTTATTAAATATCTTTTTGAATCCTTGCCTAAGTCAATAAAATCATCAGCCACTTCTTTGAGCCTAGCTGAAGCGCTTTTGTCAAAGGCAATTACTTCTACTTGACCGCCCCAAGCTCCTTTAAGATATTCGGCCAAAGGAACAAAATCTCCATCACCCGTAACTAATACTATAGCATCACAAAGATTGCTTAATTTTATAGCATCAACTGCCATACCAATATCCCAATCAGCTTTTTTCATTCCGCCGGGAAAAATTTGAAGTTCTTTGGTTTTAATCTCAATCCCTGCTTTGCCTAAAGCTTCTAAAAAAGCTTTTTCCTCGCCAGTCTCAGTAGTTACTACATAAGCAACAGCCCTGACCAATTTTCTCCCTGCTTCAGCAGTTCGCAAAATTTCGCGAAAATTGACTCGCGCTTTGTATAAATTCTTAGCCGAGTGGTACATATTCTGAACATCTATTAATACTCCCACCCGCTGTTCTTTGTGTTTTATAACGCTCATATTACTTTTTACTTTTTCAGCCCCAGTTCCTTTATTGTCTTATTATACCTTTTTTCATCCTCAGTTTTTAAATAATCCAAAAGTCGTTTTCTTTTAGAAACCATCCGTAAAAGCCCTCTCCGTGAATGATTGTCTTTGGGGTGTTTTTTAAGATGAGCAGCTAGTTCCTCAATCTGTTCAGTCAAAATAGCAATCTGAACCTCTGAAGACCCTGTATCCTTTTCGTGAAGCTTGTGTTTTTTGATGATATTTGATTTTTTCCGAGTAGTAAGCATAATTTATTTATTCTACTCTGAATGATAACATAAGTCAAAAATAAACACAAATATCCCAAACTCGTACCCCCGGCAGGACTCGCCCAGTCATTCGACTGGGCGGCGGGTCGAATGACCCGCCGAACCCTTAATTTATGCGCCGTGCAGGACTCGAACCTGCGACATCCTGTTTAAGAGACAGGCGCTCTACCAACTGAGCTAACGGCGCTTAATTTATTTCCTCCTCCATTTCCGTTATCACCTTAAAACTCGTTCTAATCTCTTTTGGATTTATGCCTTTAACTTTTATTTTTGATAACTGACTGGGACCAAGCTTTTCTCTTTGGGCTAACATTAGATAGTGGATGAGTTTGGGGTTAAAACCCATAATATGGGCAGCAACGGTATCAACGGCCACTGCATTCCAGCCAGCAATCACAATTCTCATATCTTTATTTTTCCCTTTTTCAAAACCATTGCCTTCCCGACCATAAAAACCATCAATAACCGTTAATATTGGAACTTTAGTTCTTATTGCTTTATACAAATCAAGAATTTTTTCTGAAATCTCTATATGGGCCTGTTTAAGTTCATCCTTGTTGAGATGATGACGTCTTTCTTTCTTAAGGCTTCCTCGAAAAGCAATAAGCCTCTCATGAAAAGCCTTGTTTCTTTCGCTAATTGGCAAAAAAAGTCCCATCAAATTCTTAATCCCTAAAGTAACTAAGGCAATATGATGAGTTTTCAAAACTGGCACATTAATCAAAAGGTCAAAGTCTAAAATGCTCTTGGCTACTTTAACTTTTTTCCAAACAATCGGATTTGGCACCTCTAATTCTATCATCCCATCCTTATTAAAATTTATCAATTCTAATCCGGTTTTTGAAGCTAACTCTAAATAATCAGCAGCAGAATAAACTTCTTTCATTTCATCATCTGAAGCTGCGCTTGTTCCCTCGCCGATTTTAATATCTTCGACCCCATTCTTCTTTAAATAATCTATTATCCCTTCACAAAAAACTGAATTAGTAACAATTCCTGAATCTGCCGAAGCTTTGATGGTCAAATTAGGTTTTATAAGAATCTTCTTCCCAATTACTCTCGGAGCAACCATCTCCATAATTTCAAAACCTAAATCACGAGGACTTTTTTTATTTTTAGCAATAAAAACAGTTTCTTGGCTCATATCTTTATCTTCATCAAATCCTCGGCTACAATAATTTTGCCAGAAAAATATTTTCTAGCTTCTTTTAAAATTTTCTGCGGCGATTTAATGTCATAATGATGAGTAAGAACCAACCTCTTGACGCCTGCTTCTTGGGCAATTTTTCCAGCTCCTTTCGACGTCAAATGAGTGCTACCACTTAAACCCTGCGCAGGCGAAGAACATTCAAATAATGCTACATCTGCCTTACGAGACAAATTAATCAACTGTTCATTATATTTACAGTCACCAGAGTAAACCAGACTTTTATTATCAATCTCCAGCCTAACAGCAATACTTTTGTTTTTATAATATTTTTCTACATGAGGAACCAAAGATGTTTTTATAATAAACTTTTTAAATTCAACTTTTTTGTTTTTATATTCAAATACCTTTATTTCAAACCCTTCGTCGGGTTCAGCATACATCATTTTTCTAAGAGTTTGGTAATCGTCTGTTAACCCCTTATAACCATGCAAAAACAAGGGTTTTTCTCTTTTGGTCCCACCAAGATAAGGAACATAAATTGATTTTAGAGCAATACTAAAAACCAAAGAAATCAATCCCCCTAGATGATCAGCATGAGGATGGGTTATCACAATATGGTCAAGGTTAGTATAATCAAAATCGACATCAATAAATCTTTGTAATGCAGTTGCGCCGCAGTCAAATAAAAAACTTTCTCCGGAATTAGTTTCAACTAAATATGCCGGAGCCATTCTTTCTTTTTTGAATATTAAGCTTCCAGAGCCTAAAATAGTAAGTTTCATATTTTTTCTTTGATTGCTTTTTCTGCCATCTCGACAACATCTTTCTCTTCTTCAGTCTCTCGTAGAGCAGTTTCCTCCAAACTTTCTTTTCCCTCGTACGTTCCTTTTGGTAGATGCCATTTATGGGAAATCCTTTGATGAATCAATAAAACTTCAATTTTATTTTTTGGGAGAATTCTATAAATAACTCCACCACTTGAAATATGGGGTTTCTTCATATGCCCTCGCCAGGATTCGAACCCGGAAATCAACGTCCGAAGCGTTGCGTGATATCCGTTTCACCACGAGGGCACGCCTTCGCCAAGGCTTTGACGTACAAACAATTCTCCTTAATCTTACCCTAAAAGTTGCCAAAATGCAAGTTTTGAGCTATAGTTAAACCATGAAAATTCCAGAGGAAGTAAAATCTATTATTAAAAAGCTTGAGAAACACAATTATGAGGCCTATGTTGTGGGTGGTTGTGTCCGGGATCTTTTACTAGATGGAAAACCCAAAGATTGGGATATTACCACCAATGCCAAGCCAAAAGAAATTCAAAAAATATTTCCCAAATCTTTCTATGCTAATAAATTCGGCACTGTAACTGTCCAGACGGGCTCAAAAGATAAAACGTTGGCCGAGATAGAAGTAACCACCTATCGAATTGACGAAAAATACACTGACAAACGCCATCCGGACAAAATCCGTTTTGCTAAAACCATTAATGAAGACTTAACCAGAAGAGATTTTACTGTTAATGCCCTTGCTTTAGATATTAGGGGAAATTTACTTGATTTTTTCAACGGCGAAAACGACTTAAAAAAGAAAATTATCCGGGCAGTTGGCAATCCAGAAGAAAGATTTAATGAAGATGCTCTTCGGATGTTAAGAGCTGTCCGATTTGCTACTACCCTTTCGGCCTCTGGCCGACCAACCAAAGGCTGGCAAATAGAACCAAAAACTCTTAAAGCCATTCAAAAAGATGCTGGCTGGATTCAGGCAATATCAAAAGAGCGAATTAGAGATGAATTAATAAAAATCATTGATCCGCCAGCTGGCGAAAGTAAACCTAAGCAAGGAATAGAACTTTTAAGAAAAACAAGGCTGCTTCAGTATATTTTGCCAGAATTAGAAAAGGGGATTAAAGTTGGTCAAAACAGACACCATATTTATGATATTTATGAACACTCTATCCGTTCTCTTCAAGCAGCTGCTGATCAAAAATTTAATTTAGATGTCCGTTTAGCTGCGTTATTTCACGATATTGGCAAGCCTGAAACCAAAGAAGGCGAGGGGCCTGATTCTACGTTCTATAATCACGACTATGTAGGAGCAAAATTTACTGCCAGAATTTTAGGGAGATTAAAATTTCCCAGGAAATTTATTGAAAAAGTAGCTGTTTTAGTTCGAAATCATATGTTTGTTTCCGACCCAGAAAGGATTACCGACGCAGGAGTAAGACGTCTTATTCGCCGAGTGGGATTAGAAAATACCACAGACTTAATCAATTTACGAGTTGCCGATAGATTAGGAATGGGCGTACCAAAAGCAAGGCCCTATCGTCTTCGAACCATTGAATATATGATGGAAAAAGTTTCCAAAGACCCGATTTCCGTAAAGATGCTTAAAATTGGAGGCAGTGAAATAATGAAAATCCTTAAAATTGAGCCGGGACCAAAAATTGGAGCGATTTTGGATGTTTTATTGTCTGAGCTTATTGAAGACCCAAAGAAAAACACTAAAGCTTATTTAGAAAAAAGAATTAAAGAATTGGATAAAACCGATTTAGAAAACCTTCGCAAAATGGCTAAAAAGAAAATTGAGGAAAAGAAAGAAGAGGAAGATTTAAAAATTAAAGGAAAGTATTGGATAAAGTAAATTCCGGGGTGTAGCTTAGCGGATTAAAGCGCTGGCTTCGGGAGTCAGAGATCGGGAGTTCAAATCTCCCCACCCCGATTACACAACTACTTTTTGGCTTTGTTGAGCCATTTTCTAAAAACTTCGGGCCTGTAATTTAGTGGTAGAATACTACCTTCGCATGGTAGAGACGCGAGTTCAATTCTCGCCAGGTCCACCAAGTCAGACTTGGTCCACTCTTAACTTGACTATTGTTCTAATTCCAGCTAAGATAATAAAATAAAGAGTAAAATCTTATGAAAGTAATAATTCTCGCTGGTGGAAAAAGTGTTCGTCTACCAAAATCCGCTAAAAATATACCAAAGGCTCTGGTTAAAATTGCCGGAAAGCCAATTTTACAGCATCAAACTGATTTATTGGAAAAACACGGACTTAACGATATTCGATTTAGTTTAGGTTATAGAGCTGACCAAATTATAAAATATTTAAAAGGTAAATATGACTATGTTATTGAACCAAGGCCCCTGGGAACCGGAGGAGCAATAAAGTTCGCTTCAAAAGGACTAGAAAAAGAATTTATGGTTTTAAATGGCGATAATCTAATGGATATAAACCTGGCTGAATTTGTACGATTTCATAAAAAACACCCTCTGGCTAACAGTATGATCGGTTGGTTTTGTGAAGATGCTAGATGCTGGGGATTAATAAAAAATAAAGGAATTAAAGTTTTGGAGTTCAAAGAAAAACCAAAAAGAAAATGCCAGGGATTAATTAACGCTGGTGTATACATTCTTTCGCCCAACATACTTAATTCAGTCAAAGTTAAAAGTTTTTCTGTTGAGTATGATATTTTTCCAAATTTGGTTAAACAAGAACAACTAGCTGTTTTCACTCATCGAGGTAAATGGATGGGTGTTAACACAGAAGAAGATGTTGAAATAGCTAATCAAGCTTGGAAAAAGATTAAAAATTAGGGCAATATAAAATGTAAATCGTGAAACATGGTCGTAAAAACCAAACAATTAGGCAATCTAGGTGAAGATATAGCTGAAAAATATCTAAAAAAGCAAGGTTATAAGATTATAGAACGAAATTTTAGGTATAAAGGATGTGGTGAAATTGATATTATAGCTAAAAAAGGGGGAAATCTTAGTTTTATTGAAGTAAAAACCAGAATTACAAAATCCCAAAGGAGTCCATATACTCCAGAAGACAATATCACCTATTTTAAGCAAAAACAACTAATAAAACTATCTAAAATCTACTTAGTTAATAACCTGCCTGCCAGCAGGCAGGAAAATTATAATATCCCCTGGCAAATTGATGTAATTACCGTAGAAATCCCACAGTACTGCGGGACGCAAAAATCTAAGTTGCGGCACATTGAACAGGCCATTGAGGATTTTGATTAAAATATTATGCCTAAAATTCTTCCTGACAATTTGCCCTCCAAGACTAAAAAAGAACTTTTGAAGGACTTTTATGACTTTATCTCTTCACTGAATCGAAAAGAAGCAGAGGATTTTTTTCATGACTTCCTTACTCCCAGCGAAAAAGTCATCTTTGCCCGACGCTTAAGAATAGCTAAAATGCTTTTACAGGGCCATACTCAAACCCATGTGAGAAAAAAACTTGGCGTTGGAGTAAGCACTATCCAATTTGTTCAAAATTGGATAAAAGATGAATTAGAAGAACGAAAAAAGGAACTATAAAAACCCTGCAGAAAGTAAATCTGTCAGGGTCTTTTCACTGTTTTTTGGCTTAGTTAAGCCTTTTTTTTCAATCTCAATATCCCCATTGCGCCAGCAAAAGCTACGACGATAATTGTTAAGACAATTAAAATCAGCTTACTATTACCATCCGTTGATTCCTCCAGGTTTACTAAATTAAGATGAGGTTGGTCTGCTAAACCTTCCTCAACGATGTTTTTTGATCGAGTCGAATAAGTCCAGCCACCCTTAGTAGAGTCTTTGGGGTCGTAGCTTAAAACCACATTTCCAGATAGTTGGCTGGTAGTTTCCGATTGGAGAGAACCTTCATATTCAAACGCTTGATCCTCAGTAATAACAATATTGGGAAGACCCGGCGTAGGAGTACTCCAGACAAATCCTTGGGGAGTTAAGGCCGAAGATAATCCTTCTTTTGCTTTTTCATAACTCACTTCTTGAAAAATTATTCCGGTTGAGAGAAGTAAACGGACTTTATCGCTATCGTTGTTTAGAGCAATATTGGTTGTCTGACGAGAAAAAACTAAAAATCCTTTTGGGGAAATTAAAGTATTCTCCGGAAAAACAAATGGTTTGCTGCCGCCATCTTCATCATCTAATTGCCAGTCGCTGATATTAACAATTTGGTCGGAATCATTGTACAACTCAATCCATTCTCCGGGATTTTCCTCGTCCCCCGCATCCTTTCCAACTGGATTTGGGACAAATTCATTTATAGTGACCTTCTTGGGATAAATTTCAATAGTGATTGTGTCTTTGCTGTAATGAAAACCATCATAAACCATTAAAGTAACCAAATAAGTTCCTGGATAATAATACTGATGGGTTATAACAGCCTCATTTTTTACTCCTCCTTCGCCTAAATTCCATTCGTAAGCCAGTTCGCTTCCATCGGGGTCGTAAGATTTTGAACCATTAAAAGTAATTTCCTCACCAATAAAGGCAATAATATCATTTCCAGCGTCGGCAATTGGGGGTTGATTGCTGGTGCCCCCAGAAAAAGGAATTGGGGGAACTTCAGGCTCTTCTGTAGGTTCTTCAGACTCTTCAGGCTCTTGGGGTTCTTCCTCGGGTTCATCGGGCTCGTCTCCTTGACCTATTGATGGAGTAGTTTGTTCCCAGTCGCTTGAAGAATTGTTATCCTGGCCATCAGTTTTTAATTTTATAGCATATCCAGCGTCAACATCAGAAATAAAATCACCAGCTGTCCAAATCTCCGCACTTACAGCTCTTGATTCATTAGTTTGTCCGCCAGCTCCATATTCAATATAGTCAACCAGATTTGCTGTAGAATGGGCGGTGGAGTTAAAAAAAGCAATAGGACCCCTATCATTATGCATGCCAGTTGAATCTCCAGCATAAAGATCAGTGTCAGTATTTGTGCCAGAAGTATTTATATGAATATTAACAAAACTTTGAGCATTTAAAGTAAAAGATGGGAAAGTAAAATAAGGCGCGCTGGAGGGGTCCAAATCCCACCCCGTCAAATCAGCCGCTTCAGAGCCGTTATTATACAGCCGAATATATTCCAATCCCGTATCAGTCCCATAAGGATCGTAAAGCGCCTCGTTTATAACAACTGCCGCCTTTAAAACAAAAGGGGTTAAGAAGAATAAAATAGATACTAAAAGTATATTTTTCATAAAAAAAGAGGACTCCTGAGTCCCTCCTGATTAATTTTTTAGACATCTGATATCCTAATATTAAAATAATTTCGGGACATCGGATGTCTTAAGATTTAAATGTCTATACGCTTCTTTAGTGGTGATACGTCCTTTTGAGGTACGGGCTAAAAAGCCGATTTGCATTAAATATGGTTCGTAAATGTCACTGATGGTATCTTTTTCTTCAGAAGTAGCTGCGGCAATTGAATCTAAGCCGACCGGCCCTCCTTCAAATTTTTCAATAATAACTTTTAAAATATTGCGGTCAGCCAGCTCTAAACCCATATCATCTATTTCTAACATATCCAGAGCCTCTTTGGCAATATCTTCGGTTATAATTCCTTGTCCTTTTACTTGAGCATAATCGCGGACTCTTTTTAAAAGCCGATTAGCTACCCTAGGGGTAAATCTAGCCCTCCCGGAAATCATTTTAAGTCCCGCAGGTTCGCTTTCTATATCTAAAATTTTACTTGACCTTTTAAGAATTTGCTCAATATCTTCTGGATTATAAAAATTTAACTGATAAGTAGCACCAAAACGATTTCGTAGGGGAGAAGAAAGTAATCCGACTCTGGTAGTGGCTGCAATTAAAGTAAATTTGGGAAGTTTCAATTGTAGGGTTCGGGCCGAAGGACCTTTGCCAATTATAATATCCAGCTTATATTCCTCCATCGCCGGATAAAGCACTTCTTCTATTAACTTATTCAACCTATGAGCTTCGTCAAAAAATAAAACATCTCCCTCTTGGAGATTGGAAAGGATAGCGGCTAAGTCACCAACCTTTTCAATCGCCGGGCCCGAGGTAGCTTTGATATTTGAGCCCAACTCTTTGGCAATAATATAAGCCAGAGTAGTCTTGCCCAGCCCGCTGCCGCCATAAAGTAGAATATGATCTATTGCTTCGCCCCTTTGCTTAGCTGCCTCAATTAAAATATTGAGGTTTTTTTAACCTTTTCTTGACCAACGTATTCATCAAAATTCAGGGGTCGAAGAGTGATGTCTAAATTTTGATCTTCTTGTTGAGGACGGGGATCTGTGTACATATAAAAAACACTTGACAAGAATTTTGTTATTTGCTATAATGGTATGTTAAGTCGGAAAATTTTTCCTTTCTGTTCATCTGTAGGCAATAAGGATATCAGATATTTATTTATCACTTATGATATCCTTGGGAATTTTTCTTAGTTTTGGATATCTCGGCCATACCCTTGCTGGTATATTAGCGGAGATATTCCTCAGAAAAATTCCAACCTCTCGGTTCCCAAGCCAGAGCTTTATTGCCTACAGATTAATGGAGGGGAATTTTTTTATGCGCCCAAAACGCGTTCAACTTCCTCTATCGTCGTAACTTGGTTCAAAACTTTAAAAATAGCGTCTTGTTTCAATGTTATCATCCCTCTTTCCACTGCTTTTTCGTGGACTTCAGCTATTGAGGGAGACTTAATAATCAATTTTTCCATCTCTCTATCAATCGTAAATAACTCCACCACTGCTATTCGGCCCTTATAGCCAGTCCCATTGCACTTTCTACAGCCCTTACCAACTTTTAAAAGGGTTAAATTTTTATCTAATTTAGGATATTTGGCTCTAATATTTGCAGGGACGGCCTTTAAAATTTCATTTAACTTTGATAAAAGTTTACTATCAGGCTTGTGTTTTTCAGCGCATTCCGGGCAAACCTTTCGAACCAATCTCTGGGCAATAACTAAATTAAGCGCCGGCGGAACTAGGGTGGGTTTAACTTTCATGTCAACCAATCGAGGAATTGCTCCTGCTGCATCGTTGGTATGTAAAGTGGTAAAAACTAAGTGACCTGTTAAAGCAGCCTGAATGGCGGTGCTGGCAGTTTCCTCGTCACGAATCTCGCCAACCAAAATAACATCGGGATCCTGACGAAGAGCAGCCTTCAAACCAACAGCAAAGGTATAATTCTTTTTGGGATTTATTTGGGTTTGCTGAATTCCTTCCAAATGATATTCAATAGGATTTTCTAAAGTTATGATTTTAATTTCGGGTTTATTGATTTTTCTCAAAAAAGCATATAGGGTAGTAGTTTTCCCTGAACCGGTTGGACCGGTATTAACAATCATGCCATTAGGTTTTTTTATTTCTCGATTTACAATTTCAAAAGCATATTCTTCTAATCCCAAGCCTCCAAGTTCTAAACTGATAGTCTTGGGATTTAAGATTCTCAAAACTATATTTTCACCATAAGCCCCGGGAACAACTGAAGTTCTAATTTCAATCTCTGCTTTGTCTATTGCAATAGAAAAACGACCATCCTGAGGAATATTATGGACATTAATCTTTAACTCGGATAATATTTTTATTCGAGAAAGAATAGAGTCATATGTGGTAGTCGGCAAATCGGTTACATCCTGCAGAATTCCATCTACTCGAAATCTCAATCTGACTTGTTCCTCTTCGGCTTCAAAATGAATGTCCGAAGCTTCGATTTTTAAGGCCCCGGCAAAAACTACCTCAAGTATTTCAGTAGTACTCATCCTTAATGCTGCTTTTAGCTTATCTCTTACGTCTTCAAAAGCGGTTATTTCTTCCTGGAGCTCACTTATTTTTTCAGAAGTAATTTCTATCTCCTTGGTAATTTTTTCTCGTTCTTTTTCCATCCCCTCATAACGTTTCCAAGCGCTCTCAAGGCTCGATAGGGAAACAATAAAAACTTCAAGGGCATAGCCTTTATCCTTTAAATCCTTAAAAAGGTTTTTGGTCTCCTCTCTATCGGGATTTCTAACGGCAATCTTAATACCCTTACCAAACTTTCTAAGAATTATGACTTCCGATTCTTTCGCTTTATCAAGAGGAACTATTTTTAGACCAGCTGGGTCAACCGGGACAGTGCTCAAATCTAAATAAGGTAATCTAAACTTATTAGCAATCGCCTCTGTTTTTTCTTCTTCCTCCTCTCGGAGGATGAGTCTTATTTTGGACTTAATTTTATCCTTAGCTTTCATACAATTTAAGTTTATCTCAAATCTCTCTTCTTATCAAATCTAATGCTTGTTTCTCTGCATCATCTAATGAAATATTTTTTATAGAGAAGAACAAATTGTCGTTTTTTAAAATTCCATCCAACTTAGGAGCTAAGTTCCTAAGAAGTTCTGAATTCAATGAATAGATTGTTCCCTTTGTTTCGCTTTGGGCTTGCACGTCTTGCTCGCCTCGCTGCGAAGCAGGCCGCGAGGCAGGCCAAAGGAGTAAAGCGGTCCTCATTTCTGGAAAAGCTGTTTTTATTTCTTCAAAGATTTGGGGCAGACATTCTGATGTAGCATTTGTCTTTTGGAAATCTTTTTCTCGGATTTTTCCCCAAACCAATTTCTTTTCCTGATCCCAAGATAGCCCGTGTAGAATCCGGCCCCAAAAACGGAGAAAATCAAGAGACTTGGTTTTATAGAAATATCTAATAATTTGCTGCTGGTCACCGCCTCTGTTAATTAAAAGGGCGGCATTATTAAAGGTCCGAGGAGTGGTTCTTGGAGATTGAAAATTATCAGTGGCATCTATTAAGCCGGTTAACACACAAGTAGCAATATCTTTGTCCAATAAATTTCTATCTAAAAAATCTATCAACCCCATTATAATCTCTGAAACCGAACTAGAAGTAATATCAACCAAGTTTATTTCTCCAAAATTTTCATTTGCTGGATGGTTGTCAATATTAACAACCGGGGTTTCAAAAAATAGTTCTGGGTTATATTCAAAGGCCTTTCCTAAATTTTCATAGTCCCGACTATTTATTGTAAAAATAAGCTCAAAAGGATGAGAAGAGTTGATTCGAAAATCTTTTTCCTCAATTTTCTTTTTTGTGTTGAAGTATATATGTAGCAAGCCGTCCTTTTTTTCATAGTGAAGATCGTTAATATTATCCTCTGGGTCTTTAAGAGACAAAACAAATTCCCTTTCTTGAAACCTGTCGCAAGAAAGGGAATTTGTTTTTGGTAAAAACTCAAATTTTTTAGGTAATTCCTCGGGGATAATAAGCTGGGCGCTTTTACCTAATTTTTCTAAAGCGCTAACCAAAGCCAAGGCACCTCCCAGGGCATCGCCGCTGATATTCTCCTGAGCAGCTACAAGAACATTCTGGCTTCTATTAACTAAACCAGCTATTTGTCTTTTGATAGCTTCCATCTTGGTATCTTTTAAACTTTTATTCCCTCCTTTTTTAGGGTTATCTATTTATATTAAATCAATATTAAAAACCGGTCAACTGTTTGAGGTGTTAATAACTCTACGCAGCCTCTTTTTTTATCCCCCAAAATCTGATAAGATGAAGGTGATGGTAGAGATTTTAAGCAAAAGCGAAGCACAGACTAAGAAAGTGGCGAAGTTGCTAGCTGAAGAAATTTTTAGTCCGACGTCACGTCGGACTAAAAATCAAGCTTGGGTGATTGGGTTGGAAGGAGAATTGGGCAGCGGAAAGACTAGATTTATTCAAGGATTTGCCAAAAAACTTGGCATTCGCCAGCGGCTAACCAGCCCAACCTTTGTCTTATTAAAGAAATATAAAAATTTATATCATATTGACTGCTATAGATTAAACAAACCCAAAGAACTTCTTGATTTAGATTTTAAAGAAATTATCAGTAATCCTCAAAATATAGTCCTCATTGAATGGGCAGAGAAGGTCCATTCAATTCTGCCGAGAGATACAATATGGGTTAGATTTGAGATAGTGAGCAAGAAGGAAAGAAGAATAAAAATTATATGAAACGTTTAGTTTTAATCGATGCCAATGCTCTAATCCACCGCGGCTTTCATGCTCTCCCACCCTTAACCACAAAAAAAGGTGAGCTTGTTAATGCTGTTTATGGATTCACTGCCGTGCTTCTAAAGGTTTTAAAAGAGTTAAAACCGGATTATATTCTTACTGCCTTTGATTTGCCAAAGCCAACCTTTCGTCATTTAGAATATGCGGAGTATAAAGCGCATCGTCCCAAAACCCCCGATGAATTAGTCCAACAGTTTCCTCTCGTAAAAAAAGTTGTCAAAGCTCTTGATATTCCAATTTTTGAAAAAGAGGGCTTTGAAGCCGATGATATTATTGGCACTGTTACTAAAAAAACCAATAAAGATATAGAAAACATTGTAGTGACCGGGGATTTAGACACTTTACAACTCATTAATGAAAATACCAAGGTTTATACTCTAAAGAGAGGAATAACTGATACGATTATTTATGACGAAAAGGCAGTAAGAGAAAGATATGAACTCAAACCAGAGCAACTTTTGGATTTTAAAGGATTAAAAGGCGATCCCTCGGATAATATCCCCGGCGTACCCGGCGTAGGAGAGAAAACAGCAATTAATCTTTTAAAAAAGTTTGGGACAATAGAAAATTTATATAAAAAATTAGAAAAAGGTGAGACCAGGAACATTCTTGAGAGTTTAAAGAAAAAATTATTAGATAACAAAGACCAGGCTATTTTTAGTAAAAAATTGGCTACCATTAGATATGATGTGCCCTTAAAATTTAATTTGGAGGATTGCCGAGTAGAAACTTATGACCATAAAAAGGTTGTGCAACTCTTTCAAGAGTTGGACTTTAAAAGTTTAATCGGTCGGCTACCTAACCGACAGCTAACTATATGAGCAATAGGCTAAAAGACATCAAAAAGGCCCTCAAAGAAAAAATACTTTCAAAAAAAGTCTACGAATTAGAGAAAAAACTAATGCCGGTCCTTTCCAGAATGGAAAAAACCGGCATTAAGTTAGATATCGGTGTTTTAAAAAAACTTTCTCAAAAACTAGATACTCGCCTTCAGGAACTTGATAAGAAAATCTGTAAATTAGCTGGTATTCAATTTAACATCAGTTCCTCCCAGCAACTTTCGGAAATTTTATTTAAAAAATTAAAAATTTCTACTGTTGGACTTAGGAAAACACCAGGCAAAGTGATTTCTACAGCTGCTCCAGAACTTCAAAAATTAAAAGGGAAACATAAAATAATAGATTTAATTTTGGAATATCGGGAGTTAATGAAGCTAAAAACTACCTATGT
>JAUWHN010000043.1 GCA_030605865.1 Candidatus Portnoyibacteriota bacterium | reverse complement strand
ATAAAAGAATTGTTATTTTTTTCATATATAATATATTAAAAAATTATTAATTTTACTTATAATACACCATGCTACACTACCACTCAATAAAAGTCAATAAAAAATAACCCCGCAGAATAGGCACGAAACCTTTCAACGGGGTTAGGAGACAATCGCTGGAATTAACACTCTCCAGATAGTGATGCTCGCCATTATAATGGGAACAACAACACCAAAGAATGCTATAAACCGTTTTAGGCCTCTGCTTTCCAAGAACCCCTTTGTCCAAACCACAAAGACAAAAGTGTTAACACAAAGCTGCAAACAGCCCGCAAGAACACTTGAGCCAGTGAATAAATCTGTAAAATTTGCTATCAGAAAGAACAAGAGACCTGTGGTTCCAGAAATCGTCATCCAAAGAGAATTTCTATCTTTCATATTAACCTCCTCGGATTTTATTCTACCCTAATTATAACATACTTAATGCCTGTTTGTCAATGCTTTCTCCGGGGGTCGGATTCGAACCGACAACCTAATGCTTAACAGGCATCCGCTCTACCATTGAGCTACCCCGGAATACTATTTAAATTATACACTAAAATGCTAAAAAAATCAAGAATTAATACCCCTCCAATCTCTTCAACTTCTGATGAATGCGGATTTTATCAAGGGATTTGGCTTCAATTTGACGAATCCTCTCCCGGGTAACTCCAAATTCTCTGCCCACTTCTTCTAAGGTATGAGTAATCCCATCGGTTAAACCAAAACGCATATCTAAAATTTTCTGTTCTCGCGGAGTTAGATCAATTAAAATCTCTTTTAATCTATCCCCAAGCAACCGTCGAGCAGCATCTTGGTAAGGAGAAACACCTTTTTCATCCTCAATGAACTCTCCCAAAGTACTATCTTCTTCGTCGTCGCCAACCGGTGCTTCTAAAGAAATGGTCTCTTGGGAAATTTTCATAATGTGATGCACCTTGTACAAGCTAATATCCATTTCTGAAGCGATTTCCTCGGGCATTGGTTCTCGACCTAAATCTTGTAATAATCGACGCTTGACTTGGGTGTATTTACTAATTGTTTCAACCATATGAACAGGAATACGAATAGTCCTTGCCTGATCAGCTAAAGCCCGGGTAATTGCCTGTCTTATCCACCAAGTAGCATAGGTGGAAAACTTATAGCCCCTACGATAATCAAATTTCTCCACTGCCTTAAAAAGTCCAATATTGCCCTCTTGGATTAAATCCAGAAGGCCGAGATTTGGACTCCTGCCAACATATCGTTTAGCAATACTTACTACTAATCTCAAGTTTGACCTGGTTAATCGCTCTCTGGCCGACTCCTCATCTTTCTCTATTCTTTTAGCTAACTCAACTTCTTCCTCAGCAACAAGTAGAGGAAATTTGCCGATTTCTTTCAAGTACATCTGGATTGAATCAATTTTAGGCAATACATCGGTTAAATCTTTCTTTCTCGTCCTCTTTCCTGTCTTTTCTTCAGTGGGAATCTTTAAAAACTCAGTTCTTTCTATTATCTCTATATTGGCTTTTTCCAAGGCTTTATAAAGTTCTTCCAGCCCCTCAATATCTCTCTCAATTTTTGGTACCCCTTTTATGAGCTCGGCTAAGGTAATAAAGCCCCTTGCCCGACTCCCATCTATAAACTTTTGGATGATCTCTTCTGTAATCAAAATTTTTACTTTTCGGCGCCTGGGTTTTCTTGTTGGCTTCTTTTTCTTGAGCTTTTTTCCCGACGCGCGTCGGGGTTTAACCGGTTTAATCGGCTTTCTTTTTGTTGGTTTTTTAATTTTTTTAGTCATAAATTTATTAATTCTTTTGATAATTTATTAAACTCTTCTGTCAATTTCTTTTTTCCTTTTTTGTCCCCTTCTCTCTCGGCTCTTTTAATCGTCAAAGATATTTCGGATAACTTTTTCTTAAAATAATTTGATTTTATTTCTTTTAGACAAAAATTTGTCTCTTTTAAAATATCCTTGTCCTCTAAATTATAATGCTCAATTTGGAATACAATATGCTCGAGATAATAAGGCTGGTCCAATAAAATTTTTTTTTGAAATTTTTTTAGGTCAATCTCTTTGCCCGATTTCTGTTTTTTTAGTTCCTGAAAAATTTTTTGAGTTACTGAGGTTGTAAAATACTCTGAAGTTAAATTCTTTTTAAGACAATCTAAGTGCTCTGGATATTTTAAAATAAAGCCTAATAAATTTTCTTCCAAGTTTTGTAGTCGATTTTGTAGTCGCGATTTTCCAGCCTTCGGCCCGCCTTGCCGCGAGGCAGGCTGGTCAGCCGTAGGCTGATAAGGTTGCTCTTCCGGGCCTCTAACTCTACTTAGCGCTTCATTTAATAATTTTTCCTGAACATTTAATTTTGAAGCTAAAACCTGAAGCCAGTGGGCCCGCTCAATCTCATTGGCAATTCTTTTTATTGGTGGAAGTAATTCTTTAGCAGCTAATCGTTTATCTTCTAATTTTTTAAGATTGTATTTAGAAAAAGCATTGTCAAAGTAAAATTCCATTATTGGCTTAGCATCTTCTATTGCCTTTTTCCAGGCTTTCGGATTCTCTTTGATAATGTCGGCCGGATCTTTGTCTTTAGAAAGAATGATTACTTTAATATTAAATTCTGCTTGCTGAGCCAGGCCAATGCTTTTCTTAGTGGCTACCTCACCAGCTGTATCAGTATCAAAAGCTAATAAAAGATTATCAGTATAACGCTTAATAATTCTCAAATGATCAGAGGTCAAGGCCGTGCCCGAGGTAGCGATTGTGTTTTTTGCTCCTGCCTGATAAGACATCACAGCATCGGTCTGGCCTTCAACCAAAATACATTGTTCTTTCTTCCGGATATCTACTTTTGCTTTATCAAGACCATAAAGTATCCGGCTTTTATTAAAAATTAGAGTTTCGGGGCTATTAACATATTTTGCCGTTGATTCGTCTCCCCTGAATATTCTACCCGTAAATCCAATCACTTGCCCGGATAAATCACAAATCGGAAACATAATTCTTTTTCTGAATCGGTCGTAGTAATTACGAGTTACGGATTGCGAGTTACCTGCCTTGCCGGCAGGCAGGCGAGTTACGCTTTGCTTTTGAATAATCAAGCCAGCTTTTTCAATATTGTCTGCTTTATAACCCAAATCCGTTAAATGCTCATAAAGCGAATCCCAAGAATCAAGAGCATAGCCAATCCTAAACTCCTTGATACTCTTTGAAGAAATCCCTCGTTTTTTTAAATAATCCTGGACCCCCTTAGTTTTCTTCAGATTTTCTTCAAAAAACTCAGCTGCTTCCTGACAAGCCTCATAAAGTTTCGAGCGCTGACTCACCAGTTCGGGATCTTGTTTTTTTAAAGTCACCCCGGCTTTTTTAGCTAAAATCCGCAAAGCATCAACAAACTCCATTCCTTCTATCTGCATTACAAAACTAAACATGTCGCCGCCATTTCCGCAGCCGAAACAATGCCAAATTTGCTTTGAAGGAGAAACAAAAAAAGAGGGCGCTTTTTCGCTATGAAAAGGACAAAGAGCTTTATGATCTTTGCCTGCCTTTTTTAGCTTAACATAGCCACTAATTACGTCAACAATATCCAACCTATTTTTAATTTCATCAACTGGTGAATCAAACATAATTAATTAAAATATTCTAATAATTTCTCTTTAATTTTCCTTACTTCTGATGATTCAAGAATATCGCCGGCTTTGTGTTTTAACCTTCTGCACCTTTCTTCAATCTCAAATTTAGATAAGCCGCCCCCCAATTCCTCTTTAAAGACCTCTTCAACATAAGCCCTTTCTTTGTCCGATAATTCCGAAATCTTCTGCAAAGCTTTGCGGAATTTTTCGCGATAGATTTTTTTACTTGAAGCTCCCAATAAATCAAAAATTCCCATAACGGAGGAGGTGGGATTCGAACCCACGTAGCCCCGAAGGGCTCAAGTTCTCCAAACTTGTGCAATTGGCCACTATGCGACTCCTCCTTTTTTTATCTCATCAATGGGCGTCATATATTTAATTTTAGCAATTCTCTAACACAAAGAAAAGGCCGGTGGGTAACCTATGTCACCCCCGGCTGGTTTCTTATCTCTTTTCAACAATTACTTTTGGTTGATCGAGCCGATGAATCCAGAATCTTACTGGTTTTCCCTCTACGGCCATTTTGCTTCTATCCTCGGCATCTATATAAGCAGGAACTTCTACTTTTACAGCCGAACCGTGAGGATTAGTATCAAAATCAACTACCTTAACTTTAATTAATATTTCATCTCCAATTTTCATGATTTTCCCTCCTTATTTCAAATTTGATTTAATGTTCTTATTTAAAAGAACATTAGATTATAATTGTAGTCTTTTTTATAAATTATGTCAATAATAATTCAGGGCCTGTTCAGTTATTTTTGAACAAGCCCTTCTAGGAAACCTCATTTAAAATCAGTGATTTCGATTTTTGAATTCCTGACTTCACGAATGCCTCCTTTTGAAGTTCTAATAACTGATTTTTCTGAATTGATTATTAGCATTGTTGCACCATGGACAGTAATAGGCGGCCCATTACAGTTTATTTCTGCATCTACTAAAAATGCATCTCTTAGAGGTTTCCCATTTTTGTCTCGGGGAATTTTATTTTGAGACAACCTAATCACCTCCTTTGTTTAAAGATATTAAAAGCTCAAAGAACAATTTACCCCGGTAATCTAGCGATTATTTGGGAAATTGCCGGCATTTTTGATAACAATCTATATTCAAATAATTTCATTACAACCAAAAAATCAGCGATTTCATCAGAAATCCTTTCAGGACCAACAAAAATTTCTACAAATTCTTCACCAATATCTTTTAAATATCCTAATAATTTCTCTTTCTCAACTTTTTCTTTCATATAGTCAATAATCTTATCAAATTCTCCTTTGTCTAACCAAATGCCGTGACAAACATTGCATAAATCTATTTCTACTGGAAAACCGTCATATTTCACCGTATATAAAGGCATTTCACAAACAGGACAAGATTTGCTGGATTCGGAAATTTTAAACTTAGCCTCATCTTCCCAAGGATCAATATCAACCCAACGAAGAAATTCATCTTCCTTATCTTTAACCTGTCGCAACTCATCTCTATCAAACCAAATCCCCTGACAATCATCACAATAATCTAACTTAATACCCTTGTAATCAGCTTTTTTTAAATTTTCGTTACATTTTGCACATTTCATAAATTCATACTTCTTAATCTTTTTACTCTTTCCTCAACCGGCGGATGAGTTAAGAAAAATTTTGCCAACCCCTTAGCTTGCCTACCTTTAAGAGGGCTTGCTATATACATATGAGCAGTAGCTTTGTTAGCTGCCCTTAGCATAGTCTGATCTTTAGAAATTTTTTCTAACGCCCTAGCCAATCCTTCGGGATAACGAGTTAAAAGCGCGCCAGATGCATCGGCTAAAAACTCTCTTTTCCGGGAAATGGCTAATTGGATTGACTTAGCAATTAAAGGCGACAAAATGGCAGCGATTAAACCCACTAACAACATTATTACTTGAACTCGCCCATCGCCACCATGACTACTTCTTCTTCTTCCCCGACCACCCCAAATGGTCCACCGTAGCAAAAAATCCGAGAGCATAACAATTGAACCGACTAAAACCACTATAACTGTTGAAAGTAGAATGTCCCGATTACCAATATGGCTTAATTCATGGGCAATTACGCCTTCTAATTCAGAACGGTCTAATCTTTCCAATAATCCGCGGGTAATTGCTATTACGGCCTTTTCGGGATTTCTGCCAGTAGCAAAAGCATTTGGCGCAGATTCGTTAAGAACATAAATTCTAGGCATGGGTAAACCAGCAGCAATGCAAAGATTTTCTACTATGCGATAAAGCTCAAGGTTATCTTGCTTTTGCAAAGGTTTGGCCTTTGAAATAGCTAAAACAATTTTATCAGAATACCAATAACTGAAAAAGCTCATCAAAAAACTAAAAGCTACGGCCACAATCAAAATAATCTGGTTTTCAAAAACATAACTAAACACCCAACCCAAGCCAATGATTACAATCAGAAAAATTACAAAAAGAAACCAGGTTTTGCGGATGTTGGAGTCTATGTGCGTATAAAGTGTTGCCATGAATTAAAACCAGTCTGATTGGTTAAAACTTTACCTTTGGAACTTCTCGCTCTCCTGCTTCCTCAATCTCAAAAAACTCCCGCTTCTTGAATCTAAACATTCCGGCAATGATTCGAGAAGGAAATCTCTCCGCTTTTATATTCAAATCCCGGACATTACCATTGTAAAACCTCCGGGCGGCCTGAATTTTATTCTCTGTATCGGATAATTCTCTCTGCAAATCAAGAAAATTGACATTGGCTTTTAGATCGGGATAATTTTCAGATACAGCAAACAGAGTCTTTAAAGTATTGGAAAGCATATTTTCTGCTTTTCCTTTTTCTTCAACTCCTTTAGCATTGACCGCATTGGTGCGCGCCTGGGTAACTTTCTCAAAAAGTCCCTTTTCGTGCTTGGCATAACCCTTAACTGTTTCAATTAAATTAGGAATCAGATTATGGCGACGCTTCAACTGAACATCAATATCTGACCAGGCTTCGTTAACGCGGTGCTTCAACCGCACAAAACTATTAAAAATCACTATAGCCCAGAGAATCAGTATACCTGCTACAATAAGAACGATATATAATGGATCCATAATTTTATCTTTTTTAATTAATACTTATTGTTTCCTCGACCTACAACCTTATAATAGATTATTTTTCTGTTTTTGGCAATCTAAAAATCGGTTCGATGTGCATCAAGCCGATTTTATATCTAAATTTACATCCCCATTCCCATTCCACCGCCTGGCGGCATAGCAAGACCGGGTTCTTCTTTTTTAGGAATATCTGTCACAGCCGTTTCAGTAGTCAAAAATACCGAAGCCATTGAAGCAGCATTTTCTAAAGCGCTTCTAACTACCTTCAAAGGATCAACAATGCCAGCCTCCATCATATCTACTCTTCCCTTTTTCAAATTCTTAGAATCAGTTTTAGTAAAGTCATAACCAATATTATCTTCTTTTTTAACATCCTCAACTATTATTGAAATATCTTTAACCCCGGCATTTTCAGCAATTTGTCTTAATGGAGAAATTAGAGCTTTTTTAATAATATTGACTCCGATTTTTTCTTCCTCTGAAAGCCCTTCCGCAAGAAATTCATCCATTGAATAGACAGCTTTTATCAGGGCAGCACCACCACCCGGAACAATCCCCTCTTCAATAGCAGCCCGGGTAGCATTCAAAGCATCCTCTATTTTAAATTTCTTATGCTTCATTTCGGTTTCAGTGGCTGCTCCAACCCTAATTACTGCCACTCCGCCAGAAAGTTTAGCCAATCTTTCTTGTAATTTTTCTTTATCAAATTCTGAATCACTTTTCTCAAGCTGTATCTTAATCTGCTTAACTCTATCTTCTATTTCAGCTTTGTTGCCCTTGCCGCCAACAATGGTAGTATTTTCTTTGGCAGCAATTATTTTATCAGCTTCTCCTAACATATTAAGCTCGGCATTTTCCAGCTTAAGACCAACTTCTTCAGAAATAACTTTTCCGCCAATAATAGTTGCAATATCCTCTAACATTTCTTTACGTTTATCACCAAATCCCGGAGCTTTAACAGCTAAAGCATTAAAGGTTCCCCGAAGCTTATTCACCACTAAGGTTGCCAATGCTTCACCCTCAACCTCATCAGCAATAATAACTAATTCTTTCTTTCCAGCCTGGGTCAATTTCTCAAGCAAAGGCAAAATGTCACTAATAGCTGAGATTTTCTGGTCGGTAAGCAAAATATATGGTTCTTTGTATTCAGCCTCCATCCGCTCGGCATTAGTTATCATATAAGGAGAAATATAGCCCTTATCAAACTGAAGGCCTTCTACTAATTCTTTGGAAAGACCGAAGGTCTGTGATTCTTCTACTGTAACTACCCCGTCTTTACCAACTTCTTCCATAACATCAGCAATTAAATTTCCAACCTCTTCATCTTCACTGGCAATAGTGGCTACTTGGGCGATTTCTTTTTTGGTTTTGACTGGTTTTTTAATTTTATTTAAAGATTTTATGGTCGCTTTAACTGCCTTATCTATTCCTTTTTTTATTCCTAAAGGATCAGTGCCAGCAGTAACATTTTTCAAACCTTGTTCAACGATTGCCTGGGCAAGAACAACAGCAGTAGTTGTTCCGTCGCCAGCAACATCATTGGTTTTTTCAGCCACTTCTTTAATTAACTCTGCTCCCATATTCTGAAATTTCTCCTCGAGCTCAATTTCTTTAGCAATGGTCACCCCATCATTAGTTATAGTTGGGGTGCCGAATCCCTTGTCTAAAACTACATTTCGACCCCTTGGACCAAGGGTTACTTTTACGGCGTTGGCTAACTCGTCAACGCCTTTTTTTAATTCCTGACGAGCCTCCTCGTCAAATTTAAGTTGCTTAGCCATATTTTTTGATTAACTAATTATTGCTAAAATATCTTCTTCCGAAACAATTAAATATTCCTTATCCCCGACTTTAACTTCATCGGGGCCGTATTTCTTAAACATAACCTTATCGCCAACTTTAACGCTCATCAACGCTCTTTTACCATCAGCTAAAATCCTTCCCGGACCAACAGCAATAACCTTGCCCTGTTCGGGCTTTTCTTTATCAACAGTTTCCGGAAGAACAATCCCTGACTTGGTTTTTTCTTCTTGAGAAATTGGTTCTAAGACAATACGGTCTGAAAGTGGTTTTAATTTCATATTTTAATATATTAATGTTTATTAGCACTCTATTGGCTCGACTGCCAATTCTTATCTTTATTTTACTCTTTTTGAAAATGTTGTCAAGTCTTTTTAGATATCAGAAAAAAGAGCTGGCTTAAATGCTAAAGACCTATAAAAGACCTGAGTCTTTTTCGTGACTCAATTCTCTAATGCCTAAGTATAACATATTCTTATTATACTTATCAAGTGTTTTGCGCTCCGGAGACTCGGGATGGAACTCAAGCTGGGTATCGTCTGTTGTTATCCGGCCACCTTTTTTATGAGTTAAAGGGTCTTTTTCGATTGAGCTCTCCTGTAGTTTTCTTGATAATTTCTCCAGTAAATCCCCGAACCAGTTATTTAAAAATATCTCCCCTGTTCTTGCAATACTTATCAAAGAAGAACTTGCTATCAGAGTTTTAAAATGCTTAACCTCTACTTCGGGCCCGCCTGTTGGCGAGGCAGGCCAAAAGACTAAATAATGTTTAATCCATTTATTGGCTCTTTGAAATTTATTATATATCCCATTTTCCACCTCTAAAACCGGAATCATATGAGCATAAGTTTGGGCATTATACAAACTTCTGAATTTAATCTCTAATGATTTATTGGTTATATAATGATTAAGGCAAATTCTGTCTTTAGTAAATTTCTTATGTCGACGCTTGCCTATCAACTGAAGAAAGACTGTGACAAAAAAACGAGCTAACCATATTCTGCCAGCCCTTACAATAACCAGAACATCAATATCGCTTTCTTCTTGGGTATTATTCAAGGCCAAAGAACCGCTAACAGCCACCATTCGCAAATAAGGAACAATCTGAAGCCAGCGAATAATCTTTTTAGCTTTTTTCCATTTTTGGTCAGCAATTTTCTGGCGGTCAATTCTGGTCCTGATAACCTCTGCCCGATTTTTAAGAAAATAGAAGCCATTTTTTTCATCTATAAATTTCTTCATTTCTCTGCTGTTTAAATTTTTTCTAATATTAACCAAAGAAATCTTGCTAAATTTATCAACTTCAAAATCTTTTAGGGGTGCGACCCCTGAGTAAAAGCTGGCAATGTGCAGCGGGTTCACCAAATACTTAAAAACCTCAAATGAGGTTAAGGGATGATTAAGGGTGTCGTAGTAGGCTATGGTGGATAGAATTGATTTTTGCAATAGATTCATAATTTAATTGCGTTATTTTTACAGATTTCAGCATAAATTTTTGAGCTCGGCCTGGGAATCCTTTTAAGCTTTTTGTAGTCGATTTCTATTAGTCCAAATCTTGGCCAAAAGCCTTTGTCCCACTCAAAGTTATCTATCAATGACCAATGAAAATACCCTCTTACATCAACGCCTTCCTCTATCGCCTTATGAACCCATTTTAGATGATCAATAATAAACTTTGTCCGCTTTTTGTCTTTAGCATCAGCTAATCCATTTTCTGTAATGTAAATTGGCAGGTTATACTCTTTAAGCCATCTTAAAATATGATATATCCCCTCTGGGTAAATCTCCCACCCCAAATCACTTACTTCTCTATTTTCGTTCCTAATCTTATAAGGGAACTTTATTCTATTATGAAAATAATATTGAACACCTAAAAAATCATGCCTCCCTTTTGTAAGGTTTAAAATTTTCTTATTGCCAAAATAATCAGCCACGGCTACGGCCATCTTATCTAAAATTGAATTTTTTCGATGTGGTTCATTAAAATTCAACATATTTGCAATTCCAACCTTGGCCTCTTTTGAAACTCTATGAATTTTATCAAAAGCTTGATTGTGCGCTTGAGCAGTAATCTTATAAGCCCTTAATGCAGATAAGGGACCCTTTTTCTGGGGCGGCCATTTTCCCACCAGATAAGCATTTCCAATTATATTGTTTGGTTCATTAAAGGTTAACCAAAAATGAGCTAAATTTCCTAAATTCTGAACCACAAATTCAGCATAACGACTAAAATAAAAAGGGAATTTTTTGTTATTTAATCCGCCTTTTTGAACAATCCAGGTAGGAGTAGCATAATGACACAATGTCACAAATGGCTCCATCCCTTGTTTTCGAAGTGCTTGTAGAACCTTTCGATAATACCCAACTGCCTTTATGTTAAATTTTCCCTCCTCTGGTTCAACTCGTGACCATTCAATTGAAAATCGGTGGGCATTATTATTCATTTTCTTAGCTAAATCAAAATCTTCTTCAAAACGATTGTAGTGGTCGCAAGCTTTTCTACAAATATAATTTCCTGGTTTAAGCATTTCGGGAAAATTTTTTATTTGCCAATCCTGCCAATGGCTTTTTGCTTTCTGGGCCAAGCGTTCTGCGTTCCTTTGCTCCCACTCCGACCAGTCATTCCTAATCCCCCCTTCCACCTGATAAGCCGATGTTGCCGTTCCCCAATAAAAGTTTTTTGGGAATTTTAAAATTTTTGGTTTCATAAAATTAAATTAAGATTTGTTTTGCACTTGCTACACGTTCCCTTATCATCAAATCGTTCAATTGAGTAGCCTGTTCTGTCTATCATTTTCTCTTTGCATTTTGAACAGTAGGTATCCTCAAAGCTGTCACCGGGAATATTGCCGCTGTAAACATATTTTAATCCGGCTTTTCTGCCAATTTCTACGGCTTTGCGGATTGTTTCTACTTCAGTTGGTGGTAGGTCCATCATTTTATAAGCTGGGAAAAATCGAGAAATATGCCAGGGGGTTTCAGCGCCTAATTCTTTTGCTATAAATTCGGCAATGCTTTTCAGATCTTTTGAAGAATCATTTTTTGTGGGAATTAAAAGAGTGGTTACCTCAAGCCAGATTTTTTTCTTTTTGATACTTTTAAGATTATCTAAAATCGGCGCTAATTTTGCTTTGCAAACTTCCTGATAAAATTTCTCTGTAAAACCTTTCAAATCAACATTAATAGCATCAAGATAAGGGCCAATTAAATCCAAAGTTTCTTTGGTCATATAACCGTTAGAAACCCAGATATTTTTTATCCCATTTTTTTTGGCCAACTTCATTATGTCCAAGGCATATTCCACAAAAATTGTTGGCTCGGTATAGGTATAGGCAATGCTGGGACAATTATTTTTCAAAGTATCTTCAATGACTTTTTCCGGCAAAAGGTTTTTACCCAAGATGAGGTCGGATTGGGAAATATCTGCATTTTGACAATGCATACAGCGGAAATTACAGCCAACCGTAGCAATTGATAAACTGGTTGAGCCGGGCATAAAATGAAAAAAAGGTTTTTTCTCAATTGGGTCAATATTTTCAGCAATGGCTTTACCGTAAACCAAAGTATATAATTTTCCACCTTCATTTTTTCTAACACCGCAAATACCTTTTTTACCATCACTGATAAGACAGCGATGATTACAAACACCGCACTTCACTTTGCTATCTTTAAGTTTTTCGTATAAAATAGCTTCTCTCATATGCTTCTATTCTAACAAAAAAACTTGACTTATTAAAGCTGGCGCGTATAATAACCTTAGGCACATAAGTCGAAGTATCTTAGGGTATAGCGACTTGCGAGTCAAAAGGTCGCTTTTTAAATTTTAATTCGTAAATTAATTTCGTTATTATGGTTAAAGATGAAAATTCACGAGGAGATCTTCCTCCTCGACAGATGTTCCAGGGTAACTGGGAATGTGCTGAATGTGGAGCAAAAATAACCGAACTTCCGTTTGAGCCATCAGGAGACAGACCGCTTCATTGTAAAGAATGTTGGGCAAAGAAAAGAGAGGGAAGAAGAGGAGGTTTTGGTCCTCGTAAAATGTTCCAGGGAGACTGGGAATGCGCTGATTGTGGAACAAAAATAACCGAACTCCCATTTGAGCCATCGCCCGACCAACCAATCCGCTGTAGAGAGTGTTGGATGAAAACAAAAGGACAATAATTGGAAACATTGATCTGGAATAATAAAACCCCGTGAGATTCTCGTGGGGTTTTATGGTATGAGACGTTATTAAACTATTTTTCTATAGAAATAAATTTACTCAATATTCTCGCCTTCTGGGACAGTATCGCCTTCAACTGAATTAACAATAATAACATTTTCCCATTTATAACCATGTTTATTAAACACGGCTTGAGTAGGAATCCAATGTTTTTTATCTCCAGCCAAAAGATAAACTTTTGTATCCCCAGCCTTTCGAATTAAATTTACTTCAGGATAATCGGCTAAATCACTTTTATTAACAATAGAAATATCATCCCAATCAAATCCATAAGATTCAAATACTTCAGCTGAAGGAATATGTCTTTTCATTCCAGCAATAATTAAATAAACATCTGGATTATCACTGGCTTTCATCAATTCGTCGTCTCCATAAGAATTCATTTCTGCCTTAGAGATCTTTTTAATTTTCTGCCAAATATAACCTAATCGATTAAAAGCTTGAGGAGAAGGAACATGCCTTTTGCGCCCATTTCTAATAACATAAACTTCCGGCCCCTCATCAGCAGTCACTAAAGTTTCCTCTTCTTCCAAAGTGATGCCCAAAACATTAACAGTATCAGTAGCAGAAAAACTTTCTCCATCAATTTCTCCAGTAATTATTACTTCAAAATCCCCAGTACTATCCCCTACTAATTCTGCAAATTCAGAACGAGAAAATTTTAGCACAAGATTTGAAGAATTTCTCTCTTTATTCTTATTGCCTTTATTAAAGTAATTCAATCCTTTAAAACCCGAATCGGGTGAAATACTATTATTAAGCTCAATAGTAGAAAAATCAACATCACCAGCCCTATAAGGAGAAGGCAAAAAGAGATGAACTGCCACCCATTGTCCCTGACTATTCAAATTAAAACTTTCAGGGGTGAAATTCATAGTAAATTCTAAATCATCTGAGGGTGAAGCTTGCGGAGTAAGAGTTGTTCCGTCAACAACATTAGATAAATCTGATTCGTTATCTGCTTCATCTTTCGTTTTAATAGCAAAATAGTAAGTGGTTGACTCATTTAATCCCAGAACGGTAATTGTTTCAGAGCTGCTAGCTATTTGGGGTGTTGGTTCGTTCGCGGCCTCACTAGCCGAAGCCCAATTACTTTCAGCAATTATGCTAATAGAATAACGAAGATCATAACTAGCTGCTGTACTAGCCATATCATCGTCACCAGGAGCTGTCCAAGTTAAAGCAATTGACGATTCGCTTGTTGTAGAAACAGCTAAATCATCAATAGTAGCAGGAGGAATAGTATCAGGGTCATCATTCTGAGCTTGAACCCAAACACCCAGCATAAATAAAATTAAACTAAATACTAAAATAAGATAAGTTTTCTTTTTCATAAAATTTTAATATCTCCGTATTACCTTTAAAGAAATTGTACCATGCACAATTTGATTGTCAAGCATGAAAACTCTACCCGATAACCATCGCGATTGATTTTTTGTGTGTTTCAGGGACGCGTAGAGGATGTTAGAACCTACTTCAAGCTAAATTCTTTAACCAATTCCTTACAAGTGCCGTATTTTCCCATTGTGTAAATAACAATTTTATCCACGATAAATTCGGAAATATCCCATTTAAGACTTTCTGCCACTGTTTCAGTTAATAATTCGTCTTTCAACCGAATAATCGTCGTATGTGGATCATATAATTCCATTGCGTCGGCGTAACCATACTTTGCAACGCATTCTTGTTGTTCTTGAGAAAAGATCATTTTAAAATCATCTGTTTTATATTTGTCTCTAATATGCTCCTCTCGCAAAGGATTGAGCTTTCCAACGATTCTCTCGTGTATGTCTTTGATCTCTGGCGAAAGTTCAAAGTGTATCCCTATAAAACCTTGATGTGGTTTTATTCTTTGAAAGATAAATTTGATCTTTTCCGTATTGCTCGCAATTTCTTTTACGTCTTTTAGAACTTTATCCAAATTATGCTCAGGATATTCTGGAGAATAAATTGTTATATGCGGATGAAAATCAATTCCGTCTAATACAAAAAACGCCTCGTGTTCTTCGCCGAGTTTTTTACTGAAATCTATCGCCTTCTTTGCAATATCTTCAGGTGGTTTAAATGCTGTATTTAATCTTATAAACTTATTTTTGCTCATATCCTCATTCTATCAAAAAACCGCCAAAAAGGCGATTTTCCGACCAAATCAGGG
>JAUWHN010000025.1 GCA_030605865.1 Candidatus Portnoyibacteriota bacterium | reverse complement strand
TGAGCGGAAAAATCTTTTAGGGTTTCCAAAGCAGCCAAAGTCGAAAGAGGAGCAGCGTTATAACTATCATCAATAATTAAACTATTTTTAATTCCATTGAGCAACTTCATCCTGCCCGGCAAAGATTTATAACTCCTCAATCCCTCTGAAATATCAACTAAATTCAGATTAAAAATTATGCCAACAGTTGCTGCTGCCAAAGCTGGATAAACCTGATGTTTCCCTAAAACATTGGTTAATTTTATTGGCGCAATGCTTCCTTTGTAATTTAACTTAAAGGTAACTGCTCCAAATATTCCTTCTTTTTCCAAATCAGTTGGTTTCACCTCATAATTAGTGGCACAAACATCTGCCCCTCCACTAAACCCATAGGTTAAAACTTTGGAACTAATATTTTCTCCCATAACTTTCACCATCTCATCATCACGATTTAGTACAGCCACCGCATCAGGCTTTAAAGAATCTATCAGCTTCTTCTTCTCTAGAGCCAGTGCTTGAGGGCTTTCAAAAAACTCAACATGAACCGGAATTTCGCCAATGGCCGTAATTACGCCGACTTTCGCCTTTACAAACTTAGTTAGATATTCTATATCCCCGGGTCTGTCAGCCCCCATTTCAACTACTAAAATTTTCGGGTACTTTTCTTTAAAAATAAGCATTAGAAAAACCTTAATAAACCGAAGAAGCCAAGCTGCTATATTTTTGCCGCCAGTTTCTAAGCCAAAAATGGTTAAAGGAACACCAATCTCATTATTATAATTTCGCTCATTCCGCCTTATTTGTTCTTCGCTAAAATGGTTTTTTAAAACAGTATAAATTGCCTCCTTTGTTAGGGTTTTACCAACGCTGCCAGTAACTGCAACGATAATTGGCTTATATTTCCAGAGTACTAATCTGGCAAGTATTTTTAGGATAAATTGTAGGATTTTACGAAGCATAATTTTCGCCTGACTATTTACCTGCTTGGTGGAATTTCGTAATAATTCAAAATATACTCTGCTATTTCTCCAAAAACCGGAGCCACTGAATCAGCAGCAAAACGGATTTTTTGAGGGTTATCTAATTTTACTAGAATTAAAAACTGAGGGTCAAAAGCCGGAAAAAATCCTCCGAAAGAATGAATCGTTTTATCAGAATAACCGCCCCCTTCTGGTACCTGAGCAGTGCCTGTCTTACCGGCAATAAAATAACCAGGAACTCCAGCTTTTTCCCCGTAACCATTTTCCACCACACTAACCATCATCTTTGTTAATTTCTCGGCTGTTTCCGAAGAAATCACCTGGTCTACTACTTTGGGCTTTGTTGTTTCTTCTCTTCCATCGGGGTAAATAAATTTCTCAACAAGATAAGGCCTGATCAATTTTCCTTGGTTAGCAATTACCCCCATGGCAGCGACCAGTTCTATTGGAGTAATGGCAATTCCTTGACCGAAAAAAGCAGTAGCATATTCTATGTCTCTCATGTTTTTTAAATTAGAAATATCTCCTTTAGTTTCGCCCCCTAAATCAATTCCGGTTTTTTTTGAAAGTCCAAACTTTTCTAAATATTTTTTAAATGTTCTTTTGGGAATAAGCTGTCCTGCAAAAACCGCACCAGTATTCAAAGACTTCTCTAATACTTCGGTCATTGTCTGAATTCCCTGAATTTCATCGTCAGAATTAGAAATTGTATATCCCCCTATTTTAACAAACCCCTTGTCTTCATAAACCGTATTAGGACTAAGCAGCTTCTTGTCTAAGGCAATAGCCATTGTAATTGGTTTAAATATGGAACCGGGTTCAAATAAATTATGGATGGCCGGATTTAGAAAAATATTAATATCTTCTACTTCAAAATATTTATTTGAATCAAAAGTAGGCCGATTGACTAACGCCTTAATAGCTCCTGTTTTAGGATTCTCTACTATAATGGTGCCTGCTTCGGCCTCTAAATCTTCAATAATCTGCTTAAGCTTTTCTTCTACGAAAAACTGAATATTGGGATCAATAGTTAAAATTAAATCAGACCCATCTTTGGCTGGCTGGAGGTATTTTTTGGCAATAGCTATTAAACGTCCCTGGGGATCCTTCTCGCCTTCCAAATATCCAGTTTCTCCTCCAAGTTTTCTATTATAATATCCTTCTATGCCATATTGCCCGGATTTTTCATCTCCGGAAAATCCTACAAAACCAATAACGTGACTGACTAAATTACTAACGGGATAATATCGCCAATTTTCAGAAACCAACTCTATTCCTTTAATATCTAATTCTTTTATTTTATCAACTATCTCTGGAGATAATTTATGTTTTAAGGGCTCGTAAGGATCATTTCTTTTATTTATTTTCTGTCTTAAGATTTCCTCGTCTAAATCTAACAGAGAGGCCAGAATTTCAACTGCCTCTTCTTTATTTTCAATTTCTTTAGGTACGGCATAAACCATCGGCCATTCTCTGTTTACGGCCAAGGGAAAAAGTTGAGATAAAGGATCTCTTCCATAAAATCGGTCTTTTATAAAAATTTCTCCTCTTTTGGGAAAGAGGATTTGATGAGTTTGGTGTTGGCTGGTAGCAAGTCCTTTATAAAAATCGTATTTTAAAATCTGAAGAGTAAATAATCGGAAAATCAGAGTAAAGCCAACCAAAATTATAAGAAAAAGTAAAAAATAAAGCCGGCTATTGCTCCGCATAATGTCTATTTAGCAGCTACTTGTGTTATTGATGATAAGTACTCTACCTTTGAGAGCTTTACCATATCTAAACTCTCGAGTTTAGTTTTCAAAAATTCAAGAGACCGAATTTCTGATAATTTCAATTCAAGATTTTTGCTCCCGGATTGCAGCCCTGTTAATTCTTTTTCATATTTCTGAATTTTATATCCTCCGGTAGCTACATTATTTGCCTGAACTATATATAATATATTAAATAAAATTATAAGTAAAATCAACAGAAAAATAACCACCCTCCTGTTATAGACAATATTTCTTTGAGTAAGAGTAACGCTATAAGACATAATTTAGGTCTTGCCCCGACGTTACGTTGGGGCTTGTGGTTTAGGTCTTTGGGTGGGGTGCTTCCCCACCTAAGGACCCAAGCTTCGGGGGAAACTGGGTTAATCCCTAATATAAAACCTCTCGGTTCCCTATCGCAAATTAGCTTTTTAGTAAGTAGCTCTTTAGCTTCTTAGGATCCGCCAGCCAACGGACTTAAATCCTAAAAAGCTACAAGCTAAGAAGCTAATCTTTCAGCTGCTCTCATTTTCGCGCTTCGGCTGCGTGGATTTTCTTTAATCTCTTTCTCGCTAGCCATTACTGGTTTTTTGGTTAAAATTTTTATCTTTCCAGCCTGCGGCCCGCTTCGACTCAGCGAGGCGAGCTGGTCGGTCGTAGGCCGAAAAAATCTTTTAACAATCCGATCCTCCAAAGAATGAAAAGATATTACTACTAATCGGCCGTTTGGCTCTAAAATTTCTAACGCCTGCTCTAATCCTTGCTTTAAATTCTCTAATTCATCATTAACTACTATTCTTAGGGCTTGAAAAATTCTAGCCAAAACCCTATTAATGCTGCTCCGTTGGGTTCTACCCGTTGGAATCGCTCTTTTTATTACTTCTCTTAAAGCAAAAGTTGTTTTAATAACTCCTTTGTTTCTTTCCCAAATAATTTGCTTTGCAATTTTCCAACTATATTTCTCTTCCCCGTATTTCCTAAAAATTTCTTTTAATGCTTCTTCGGGCCAGGTGTTAATAATTTCTAAGGCGGTTAAATCCTGATGATTATCAGCCTTCGGCTGACCAGCCGTAGGCTGGAACCGCATATCCAGCGCCTCATCTTTTTGAAATGTGAATCCCCTGTTGCTTTCTTCTATTTGCCAGCTAGAAAGTCCTAAATCAAACAAAATTCCATTTATTGGTCCAAAACCTCTCTCTTGAACAATCTTTTTTAAATCTTTAAAGTTTCCACAAATAAGAATAAGTCTTTTTCTTGGTTTTATTCTTTTTATTGCAGCCGAATCAGCATCAATTCCTAAAACCTTTCCATCTGGTTTTATCTTTTCTAAAATAGCC
>JAUWHN010000018.1 GCA_030605865.1 Candidatus Portnoyibacteriota bacterium | reverse complement strand
AAATTTAATCATTCTGTCCGGCTTTTCTAGTTTTTGAAAAATCAAGGGTTTTAATTTCAAAACCTCAACAGCTTCTTTAAGTTGTTTTTTTGTATGTGAAAAAAAGTTTTGGGTATTCATGTTTTACTTCGTCAGTTACTCATATCTCAACGCATCAACGGGTTTGAGTTTAGAAGCTTTTTTGGCGGGGAAAAATCCGGAAAGGCAGCCAATTATAAAAGAAAAAGCCAAGCCGAAAAGAATAAGCTGAGGAGTAATTGAAGCTTTTAATAAAAAGAGGTGTTGAGTTTGGCAATAAATTTCCACTATTTTAGCTAATCCTAACCCTAAAACTATCCCCCCGATTCCTCCAACCAATCCGAAAAAGCCAGATTCAATTAAAAATATGAGAACTATGGTCTTGCTTTTTGCTCCTACTGCTTTCATAATTCCAATTTCCCGAATTCTTTCGTGAACAGAAGTATACATAGTATTCATTATTCCTATTCCTCCAACAACAACGGCTATTGAGGCAAAACCAAAAATTGCAATCTGCATCAAATTCATTATGCTGCCAACTATACCAGTTATTTTGTCACTGCTAAGAACAGTATAAGATGGTAAATCTTCTCCTTTCCTTCTTTTTCTAGTTTCTTCAAGGTTTTCTTTTATATTTTCAACTACTTCCTCTACTAAATAGTCGGGCTTAGCTTTAGCAATAGCCATTTTAGCTCCTGTTCGCTCACCGGTAATTTCTCGAAAAATGTCTAAATCTACATAAACCTGGGAATCATCTGATTTGTTCCCTATTGATTTTAACACTCCAACAATCTTAAATTGTTTTCCTCTTACAGTAACTTCGGCTCCTACCTTCATTCCAGGGAATATGTCTTCGGGAACTAAATAGCCAGCAAAAATTTCTCTTTTGCCTGGAATCGGCCAACGCCCTTCTTTTAATTCTAAGCCCATGTCAGTCCTTAATATATCCAAACCATCCTCTATGGGAACTCCGCACAATAAAACTGTTTTTTTTTCTCCCTTATGCCTCATTGCTTCTCCTTTATAAGTCATAGGAACAACAACATCTACTCCTTTTGCTTTTTTTATTGCTTCAATATCATCGTCGGTTAATTCCAATCCTCCGATAAACGTAGTCACTATATCGGTAAGTTCGCCAGGCATTATCATAATTAAATCCTTCCCCATCATTCTTAGCTGCTGCATAATTGCTGTCTTCACTCCTCCACTTAAAGAAAGCAAGGATATTATCAGAAAAATACCAATAACAACGCCTATCATAGTTAGCCAACTTCTAACAGGCCTCCTTCTAAGGCTTTTTATGGCGATTTTGATATATTCCTTAATCATTTTTTCCAGAGAACTTTCCCTGCTCTCTTGTGGTCAGCAATTATCTGACCATCTTTAAGATTAATTATTTCTTTGCTGTAATTAGCAATATAAGGATCGTGAGTAACTACTACAATAGTCTTTTTCTCCTTTTTGTGAAGGTCAATTAAAATTTCCATAATCATTTTTCCGGTTGCGGAATCTAAATTTCCGGTTGGCTCATCGGCTAAAATAATTTCGGGGTCATTGGACATAGCTCTGGCAATAGCAATTCTTTGTTGCTCTCCACCCGAAAGCTCGGCGGGTCTATGAGAAATTCTTTTTTCTAAATCCAAAATAGTAAGAAGGGCCTTGGCTTTTTCTCTTCTTTCATTTTCGGGCCTGCCTTGAAAAACCATAGGAAGCATTACGTTCTCAAGAGAATTAAGATTGGGCAAAAGATTAAATTGCTGAAAAACAAAACCAATTTTCTGACCCCTAATTTCCGCGAGTTCATCTTGAGATAATTCAGAAATATCTTTGCCATTTAAAAAAACCTTCCCTTTTGTGGGAATGTCTAAGCAACCAATAATGTTTAGAAGGGTTGATTTGCCCGAACCGCTGGGACCCATAATTGTTACAAAACCACCTGGAGCAATCTCCAGGCTTATTCCTCTTAAAACCGCAAGTTCTACTTCGCCTAACTGATAAATCTTCCAGGCATCTTTAAGTTTTATTAAGGGTTGCTTAGGCATAATTTTACTCCACAACCACTTTCTCCCCTTCTTCTAATCCCGAAATCACCTCAACCATATCATCGCTGCCCTTAAGGCCGACTTCTATTTCTCGCTCCTCTATCTCGTCATCTTTGAAAACCTGAACCATAAATTTATCATCTTCTCTATAAATCGCATCTTCGGGAATAACTAAGACACTTTCCCTAAAAGCAGTCTTAATCACTATATCAGCAGTCATCATTGGCTTAATACCTTGTTTTGGTTCTTCAAAATCAACGGTTACTTCATAATAGACTACCCTGTCAATTATTTTTTCTGTGGGATCAATTAAAATTACTTTTCCCTTTAATACTTCGTCGGGGAAAGCAACAACGCTGATATCCGCCGGGTCTCCTGTGTCAACCCTAACAATGTCTTCTTCGTAAATATCCACCTCAATTTGAAATTTGCTAGCGCTAATTAGAGAAATTGCCCTTTCGCCACCAGCTATAACCGTTTCTCCAATCTTAACATTTATTTTACCAACCACTCCCCCAATAGGCGCCTTTAATGTGGCATCGCTTAATTTTTGCTGAAGCTCTACTACCGAAGCCCTGGCCTTATCAACTTTAGCAGAATAAACAGCAATATCAACATCACGAGGACCGGCTTTGGTATCAGCTAAATCATCCTCTGCCTTAGCCAAAGTATTTTCAGCTGAATTAATATTTTTTTGATTGGTAATTTTCTGACTGGCAATAGCCTGTTGGGCAGTGCTAATATTAGTTAAAGCAATGTTTGTATTACTAATATCCGCATCTAAAGCTGCTTGATCCGCGGCAGTAACCTTTTCCCGTAAAGTAGATTCGCTCATCGCTTCCCGAGTATAATCAAGAACCTCTTTAATTTTATCGATTGCATTTCTCATATCAATTAAGGCATTGTCAATATTCTCATGACTTGGGTCAGAAATAGCTTCGTCTACTATGTCTTTAGCTCCTTTTATGCCCAAACCAGAAATACCAAAAAATGCGTCGCGAGCAACATCTTCTCTGCTTCTAAAGACAGTAGAGATTGTACTACTGTCATAAAAATATTTTGGCTCAAAGTTTCTTAAATTCGCTAAAGCTATATTGGCATCAGATGTGGCGTTGCTAAGATAAACCAGGGCATCATCGTATTTTTCGTCTAAATCATTTTCAGCTTTTGCTTTTACATCTTCAATAACTACTTCGGCATTGGCAACAATTTGTTCGGCAACTTGAATTTTTTCAGGGGTGGAGCCAGCTTTAAGCTGATCTAACTCGGCCTTTGCCTGGTTATGACTAGCCTGGGCCTGAAGATACTGACTATAAAGTTTGCCAGTATAAAGTTTAACCAGGCGAGTGCCTTGCTTGACTTCATCTCCTTCAAAAACATAAACCTTTTCTACTGTCCCGCTGATTTCAAACCGCAAATCAACATCCTCGGCCGGCTTAACCGTGCCTGTTTCTGAAACCTCTTCCACGATATCGCCTCGAACAACAACAAAAAATTCCTGGGGCAATTCTCCCCTGCCTTTAAAAATCACCCAACCAACTATGCCCAGGACCAAAACTATAATAACTGATATAATGATTTTTCTTTTCATAATCACACTCTAATTATACAATAATTAAAAAAAGAAATAAAGATTTTCAAGAAAGCCTCCTCCTTTATGTTGTCTTACTCTATTTTTAAGTATATAATAAAATTATGATTTCACACAATACTCAAAAATTTCTTCAAAAATTCCAAGACTATTTTACTACCAAGCCTTCGGAGAAAGAATCTAAAATCCACGTAGACTATATTGCCAGTCGAGTGGCTTCTTTCTATGAAAAAATAAGAAGCATAGTTGACTATCAAGAGGAGCACCTTTTAAGAAAAAATGCTATAGAAAGAATGCTTAAAAGAAGACTGATTATTAAAAAAGATGGAAAAAATATTGCTAAACCTTTAATTTATGAATTAATACGAGCGGGTCATTTCCCCAATGATACTATCCCTGAAAGAAAAATTAAGGAAGTAGATATTATAATAAATAAATATATTTTAATACTTAGTAATCTGCCTTCCTTAAAGAAAAATGAGAAAGAAGAATTGTCGGACTGGACAACCGGGCTGGCATCCTGTGAAATTGAAGAGAAATTAGCTCCTCCAACTAAAGATGAAATCTTGGCTGAATATATGTATGAAATAATGGAGAAAAGGATATTATTAAAAGATAATATTAAGTTCAACAAAAAAGAAAAAGGCATTCAACTTTTTGTTGCGATCCAAAAAGCCCTGCTGCGAGCTGACGAATCTTTAATTACTTATCGGCTTCTTAAATTATATTACCCAGAATGGACTAATGCTTCAAAAGATTTAATTTTTGAAATAGCTCACAACCTTCATTCTTTAAAAAAAGCCCTAAAAAAACAATTTGAGCATCCCCTGGGCCCAAAACTCTTTAACCTCTTAAACAGATATAATACCCCGTATTTTATTTTGAGAGATGTTATTTTAAAATATCCTAAACAAATCCAAGAAAAAATAAGTCAACCCGAATCCTTGGAGCCTCTTATTGAAGAAGCTTATCAAAATCGATATCAACGCTCTAAGGCTAAACTGGGTCGAGCAGCAATTTATTCTACTATTTCTATTTTTGCCACCAAAATGCTTTTGGCTTTTGCAATTGAAATTCCTTTAGACATCTACGTCATTTCCCAATTTTCTTATATAAATTTAGCTATCAGTATTTTATTCCCTCCTCTTTTAATGTTTTTTATAATTTCTACTATCCGGCCGCCCCCAGCAGAAAACGCTCAGAAGGTAATGTGGGAAGCAATGAAAATTGTTTATGAAAGTAAGAAAAAAGAAGCTTACGAAATAAAGCTTGGCAAAAAAAGAGGTTGGCTTTTAAGCGGGATTATCGGATTAGCTTATCTAATAACATTCATTATTTCTTTTGGAATTCTCTTCTGGATTTTATTGCAGTTAAATTTCAGCATTGTAAGTCAGATAATATTTGTAGCCTTTATTTGTCTTATTGGATTCGCCGGGGCAAAAATTCGTCAAAGAGCAAAAGAGCTTAGTGTGGAAAAAGAAAAAGAAAGTGGATTAATATTTTTAATGGACTTTTTCTTTCTGCCTTTTGTTCGGGTGGGCAAATGGCTATCGGCAAGGCTTACTAAAATTAATCTTGTTATTCTACTTTTAACTTTTGTTTGGGAAACGCCATTCCAAATCTTCGTAGAATTCTTAGAAAACTGGAGCTCATTCCTTAAAGAAAAAAAAGAAGAAATACATTAGAATGAAAAAGGTGTTCATTTTTTCATTTATAGTTTTGGGAATCTCTTCCCTGATCAGCCAGATTGTTATTATCAGAGAATTGATGATTAGCTTTTACGGCAATGAGTTTTTTATTGGCTGGGTTCTTTTTGCTTGGTTGTTCTGGGTGGGAATAGGAAGTCTTGTTCTGGGAAAGTTGTTTAAAAAAGCAAAGACTATTTTAAAAAGTTTAATTGGCTGCCATATTTTGGTGGCTTTATTTTTGCCTTTGGAAATTTATCTGATACGGCTTAGTAAAAATATTATAGGCGGAGTGCCGGGAGAAATACCTAATTTAATTCCTGCTCTTTTATATGCCTTTCTAATTATTGCCCCGCTTTGTTTAATTCTTGGTTTTCAGTTCGTAATAGCTAATAGGACCTGGAAGTCGTTTTCGAGAAAATTTAAAGTAAGCTTTTTACTCGGCAAGTCTTATTTTTATGAAACCATTGGATTTATTATTGGGGGTCTGGTATTCAGCTATATTTTAATTTTTGTGAATGAATTTAGGGTTGTTGGAATTTTGGCTTGGTTAAATTTGATTGCGGCTGGATTTATTATAATACTAACTAAAAATCGATCCGCTGTCTTAAAAACAGTTATTATCATTTTATTTATTATTTTTGTGGGAATTTTTATTGGGGCAAAAAATATTAATCTTGAAACTAACAAACTGCGTTTTCCAAACCAAGAGCTTGTTGAATCTAAAAATTCAATTTACGGAAATATTGCGGTCACCAAAACTAATAGCCAATATAATTTCTACGAAAGTGGGCTTCTTTTAGGAGCTGATAAAGAAGAGATTTTTAATGAATACCTAATTCATTTTCCCTTCTTATACCATTCAAACCCCAAAAATATTCTTTTAATCGGCGCGGGTTTTAATGGCGCTCTGGGCGAAATCTTAAAGTATCAGCCAAACGAGATTTATTATTTAGAACTTGACCCCCAATTTATTGAAACAACCAAAAAATATTTATCCTTTGAACTTCGCCAATATTTAGAAGATAAACGAACCAAAGTAGTTAATCTTGATGGCCGCTATTTTCTAAAATATACTAAAGAAAATTTTGATGTAATAATAGTTAATCTGCCAGATCCCTCAACTGCCCTAATAAACAGATTCTATAGCCAAGAATTTTTAAAAGAGGTTCAATCTCGCCTATCTTCGCAGGGAATTTTAGCCATTCACCTCTCATCCTCCCCTAATTATCTAAATCCAGAATTAGAAAATCTCCAGGCCTCGCTTTATAAAACTATTAAAGAAGTTTTTTCTTATCTTATAATTCTTCCTGAAGATGCTAATTTCTTTATTGCTTCGCAGAATGATATTTTAAATTATAATCCCCAACCATTAATTCAAAGGTTGAAAGAACGAAATATTAAAAACAATTTCGTCACTGAAAATTATATCGATTATAGATTAACTAACGATCGAGTTCAAAAGGTACTCAATTCTCTGAAAACTAATCAAGGGGCAAAAATCAATCAAGACCAGCATCCAATAAGTTATTATTATAACTTTGTCTATTGGATTAGTCATTTTCGCTCGGGATTGGCTAAATTTTTGGCTTTTCTTTCTAAAATAGAGTTTGAATGGATTGTTGGATTGTTTATTTTGATTTTAATTGTTTTTCTATTTTTTAAAGAAAAAATAAAAAAACAAAATATATTTCCATTAACCATGGCCATAGCCGGCTTTTCCCTAATGACTGCTGAAATAATTATTATTTATGCTTTTCAAATATTCTATGGTTATCTCTATTACAAAATCGGCCTAATAATCACTGTACTAATGGTTGGCATGGCTATTGGGACTTGGTTGGGAACCAAAAAAATCTCAAGAGCAAAAATTAGTTCTGTGATAAAAATTCATATTCTAATTATTCTTTTCTCCATTTTTTTATTTTTTATTTTCTATTTTCTATTTTCTGCTTCGCCTAAACCCTCACTTATAATTGAACTAATTTTCTTAACTCTGGCGGCCCTAATCGGCGGAATAGTCGGTTTTGAATTTCCAATTGTTAACAAACTCTATCTTTCCAAAATTAAAAATCCCGGCCAAAAAACCGGGACCATCTATGGCGCTGACTTGCTCGGCTCCTGTTTCGGTGCCTCCCTCATCAGCATCTTCATCCTCCCCATCTTCGGCATCTTCCAAGCTTTAATTCTGATAGCTGTTCTTAATATTGTTATTTTAACGCTCTTAAATCTTTATAATAAGAAATCCAGGATGTAATTTTTGCGACTTCAAGGGGGAATCCTTAATTTACAATTAATAGGGAGTTGTAGGGTCGCCCCCTTGGGCTTACAAAAATTATATACTGGATTTCAAAATAAATTTAACAGGTTAAATGAAGGGCAGCGATAACTCCTTGTTTTTCAGAAAGCTCGTTGAAAGTATCACAAGCTTTTTTTGTTTGTTCAACTATTACTTCTATACCTAATTTTTCTAAGTGTTTTTTTATCTCTTCTGACACTTTTGCCACTCCTGAATAACCAGTGCCGAAAATCACTATCTTTGGCTTTTTCTCAATAATCTTTTCTATATCCTTAAGCTCAACCCAGTGATCATCTTTTCGCCACCATAACTCCACCCCATCAACAAAAACAATCACATCGTGGGCATGCTCTTTGCCATCAATCTTAATTTTTCCAAAATCATAAGATTCAATCCTCATTACTTTATCTCCTTTAGATTATAGTCATGCCCCTTTTTTCATCAAAATCTCTCCAGGCTTTTGAAACAGATGGCTCAATAACGTCAAACTCGCTGAGAATCTTCTTTTTAATCTCTGCTGTAGCTAATTCTTTCTTACTTTCTTTCACAAAATTCGTTACTGCGCTTAAAACCCTCTTTGTTACTCCTTGTACTCGTTTTTCTGGAAGAGCAGCATCTTGAACATTAACTATAATTGATCTTCTAAGTTTTTCTATGTCAAAAGGCTCTTTTGACCCGTCTTTTTTTATAACAAATTTAGTCATAATTAATAAAATGTTTTAGTTAATTAATTTCCGACCTCTTACCTTTATTATACCCATTTAATAAATTCAGGACAAGTCCTTTTGAATAAAAAGTGACATAGCTAAACTATGCCACTTTATTCTTTTAATTTTTTAGCGTAAGCTTCTACGCCTTCAACAAAATTTGAATCGCGATTATAAAGAAATATTGCCTTAGATTTATTCTTTTTCCAGCCGTGCTTAATAAAATAATTAGCAATACTATAAACAGCATCCTCTAGATTAAACAGGTCTATTCTCCCGTCTTTATTTCCATCAATTGCAAAGTTTAAATAACTGACTGGCAAAAACTGAGGAATTCCAAATGCGCCGGCCCAAGAACCTTCTATTTCATAAAGTTTAACTTTAAATTTCCGATAAGCAGTTAAAAAAGCAACTATCTGCTTCTTCGCCCACTCGCTCCGTTTTGAATTTAATTCAGAATACAAAATTATACTACTAAAAACACCGAGTACCTGAAATGGCCCCATTCTTTTTTTGTGACCAAAATAGCTTTCAATTCTTAAAATAGCAGCAATCGTCTCTTTCATTTCGTCGCCTTCTACTCCGTGCTTTTTTTCAACTCTTTCTAATAACTCTCGATTTTTTCTCATAAATTCTTTACCGTCATTAACTGACTTTTCTGATAATAATGTAGAGCCCGATCCGGTTAATTTGGGCACCGTTGTGTCTTCAAATTTCTTCATTATATTTGGATAAAATTTAACTCGGGGATCAGAAAAAATGGCATCTATTTCATTACTTGAGAAACCAATCTTCTTCAATTCTGTTATTAAATCAGCATATTTTTGACTTTTCCAATAATCAGATTCAGCTCTAATAGGAACCATGATAAACAAAAGAAAAAGTAGCGGAATTATTTTAGAAAAATACTTTTTAATCACTTGTTCCTCCTTGCCCCGTCTGCTGGGGCTTTATTTTTTAAAAGAACGATTTTTCTTAATTACTTAATCACAAACCTCACAGAAACACAATTATTAGTTTCGTTTGATTCTGCAATATAAGAAGTGGCGTCAGCACAGATTTCGTATTTATGAGTCCCTGAAGTTGCTGCCCAAACATATTTGAAAAGTTCTTTTTCGCTTCCACCAACAGGCAGGGAGTCCACAATTGAATCCTTGGCCATTATATCCCAGCTGTTGTCATTGCCTATATCAATTTTGAGTCTGGTATAAGAAGAGCCTGCACCAATAACATTTCCTTGATTATAAACCTTTACTGAAAAGGAAAGGGTGTCGCCGGAACCCGGGCTTTCCTCCAAACCAGTCCACGTCATTGATGGTGACTTACTAATATAATCGGGTAAAGTTGCTATTTTGGAAACACCCAGCTTAGAGGAAAAACAATTATTTTCCTCGTCGGATTCAGAAACTTCCAAGTCAGCATCAGTGCAAATTTCCAGCGCATGACTTCCAAAAATTGCTTTCCACGCTTCTTTAAAAATAATAGTTATTGCTTTATCACTTACCAAGCCTGATACCATGGCTTTTCCTATATTTTCTCCATTAATATTCAAATGAGCAGCTGAAGGGTCAGCCGATCCCTCACCCCGATTCTTTACAATAGCATAAAAAGTTACAATGTCTCCGTTAATTGGATTTGATGGATAAGATATCAATGATTGAATAAAAAGGTCGGAAGAAAGTCCAGGGGTATCGGGTACTGTACTGACAAATTTAGTTTCAAGGGATTCGCCAATGATATAAGCATCTCTATCAAATTCATTAATGGAATAAACAGCGTCCCAGTCAAAACCCCAAGCATCAAAAACCTCAATAGTTTCTATTAATCTTTTTTCGCCGGTGTCTCCGGTTGGATAAAGCTTGTATACCCGGCTATCTCCTACAGCTCTAACTAAGGTGGATTCAATAAAAGAATCCACAATTGAAGAATCAACATCTTTAATATCTTCCCAGCGAAGATGGCCGTACATATTGAAGACTTCGGGGTTTAAAATAAGCCGCTTAAATTTCTTATCGCCTACATATTTCACAATCCAAACATCAAAACTATCAATGGCTCTGATAAGGTCGCCATCTTTGATATCGCTGATTTCTATTGCCCGAGCAGTAAAAATAAAGCCTGACAGAAGCCAAGTTATACTCATAACAATTAAAATAACTAAAAGATATTTTTTAGTCATACAAAACAAGTTTAAACCAAGTATACAAAATAACCTACCAAATAGATAATAAGAGCAACTATAACCCCAACAACAAATCCTGTTAAGGCAGAAGCAAGTACATTTCCCACTTTAAACTTAAAATCTCTCTTTTCTTTTGAAATAAAATCGCGGAGAATATATGTCATATATTATAAATTATAACATAAAATAAAAAAATTCCAAAAAATCAAAAAACTTGGGCAGTAAAAATATATATCTCGGTTTCTGAATCCTTCCAACAGTCGGCTGGTAAGCCGGCTTTTTGCTGACATAAAACACTCATAAAAGTATCCAAATCCCAATTATTTTCCGTGGCTACCTGGGGTAAAAATACGCCCGAGCGAAGCCCCTTTCTTATCTGAACCCCATGCTTGTTGATTTGAATATCTTTCCAGCTGTCAACTTTTTTAAGGAGGCTCAAAGCTGAAATTTCGTATTCTAATTCATCTAACTCATCCTCTGTTACAGGATAAAAACGATGATCTTCAGTAGCAGCAGAAACAGCCATCTCCATTACTACTTGATATAAAGGAATGTCGGGCTGGAAACGGCCAATGCAACCCCGCAGTTGACCATGTTTTTTTATGGTAACAAAAGCACCAAGGTGTTTATCCAAAACCGGATATTCATTTGAAAATTCAGGGGTTTTTCTGGTTTTGACATAAGCTTCTACTGTTTCTTTGGCAATCTGAAGCAACCTTTTTTGCTCTTCTTTTGTTAATTCAGTTCTTTCTAATTCATCGGTTGTAAAGATAATGGCTGCATAACCAACCACTTGTGATTTATCACCAATCTCCACATCGCCGGAATTAGCATACTTTAGTAATTTTATATCTTTATCCCCTATTAAGCCCATTACTACCTCTATTGCATCCTGACCGCAAGCACAAGTTTGAAGATTAAATATATCTTCTTGCTCCAATTCAGAAACCACTTCTGTTAAATTTTCTCTTTTGCCGGTTAAAATTGCCTCAATTACTTTGTTGTCAGAATATTTAGCATCGTCGTAAATAGGATAATGGGATAAATCCGAACTGGCAATAAGCAAAGTGTTATTATCAATTAAACCCTTTAAAGCATTGATTAAAATCTCAACTGCACCGGGTTGATTGCCAATGATAATTGGTACGATTTTCCAGCCCGAAGCTGACAAAACCTTCTGTAAAAACGGCAGTTGAACTTCCAAAGAATGTTCATGTTTGTGAGCGCTCTCGCGGAAAGATATTTTTTCATGAGAATTGATTATTCTTTTAGCCAAAGCTTTGTCAATTTCAACATTACCTAAAGGAGTTTTATAATACCC
>JAUWHN010000003.1 GCA_030605865.1 Candidatus Portnoyibacteriota bacterium | reverse complement strand
GAAAGAGTTTCCGAAACCACTGTTCAAGTTATGGGAATTGACGAACCGGATATTGTTAAAACTGATGGCAAGGAAATCTATTTTTCCTCAGGAAAAGGCTATTACTGGAGACCATTTTTAGAAAGAACGATAGTGTTGCCGCGACATTTCACAGGCGAAACAAAGGTAATAAAGGCATTCCCTCCAGCAGATTTAGAAGTTGAAGGCAAGATTGATAAAAGAGGTGATTTGCTTTTAAGTGGAGATATTTTAATGGTTTTTTCTGGTGACAAAATTTACGGCTACAATATTTCTAATCCCAAATCTCCAGAAAAGAAATGGACAGCGGAATTGGAAAACAAAAACTATATAACCGGAACCAGACTTTATGGTGACAAGCTCTATTTAATCACTGCAACCAGAATTAATACTCATCGCCCCTGCCCAATCAGACCATTGACTGTGGAAGGAACTTCTTTAGAAATAAGATGTGTAGATATTTATCATCCTGTTACCAATGTTCCGGTGGATATTACTTATAATGTTATGATTCTTAATCCAAATTCAGGAAAGGTTGAGAATACTGTTTCTTTTGTCGGAACTTCCGGCTCATCTGTGGTTTATATGTCAACGAACGCAATTTATGTTACCTATTCTTATTATGAAAGCATTGTTAAATTTTACTCTGATTTTTTCAAAGAAAAGTGCAAAGATATAATCCCGAGTCGGATTATTGAAAGATTGGAAAGACTTGAGGGTTATGATATAAGCAGTGCAGCAAAATTTACGGAATTTTCAATTATTTTGCAGGAATATTATAATTCTTTGGATGATGACGAAAAACTAAAAGCAGAAAATGAAATAGAGAACAGAATGTCGGATTATTATAACGAGCGCAAAAGAGAACTTGAAAAAGTCGGGATAGTAAAAATAGGATTAGATGGATTTAAAGTAGAGGGTACTGGCAGTGTTCCGGGTCGTCCATTAAATCAATTCTCTTTGGATGAATACGAAGACCACTTGAGAATAGCAACAACTATTGGTCAAAGATGGGGATGGCTGGGCGGAATTAGTGGAGGAGAAAGCGCCAGCGATGTTTATGTTTTAGATAAGGATTTGAAAATTCAGGGCTCGGTTAAAAATCTCGGAATAGGGGAGAGAATTTATTCGGTTCGATTTATAGAAGATAAAGGTTATGTGGTTACTTTCAAACAAGTTGATCCTTTTTATGTCTTGGATTTATCTAATCCCAAAAATCCGGAATTAAAGGGTGAGCTAAAAATACCGGGTTATTCCTCATATCTTCACCCCATCACAAAAGATAAGATTTTAGGCATTGGCAAGGAAAGTTCCAAGGTAAAGATTTCTTTATTTGATGTAGCTTCTCCGGAAAATCCAGCCGAAGCAGATAAATATATATTGGATGAATACTGGTCAGATGTGTTAAATACCCACCACGCTTTTTTGCTGGATAAAAAACACGAGATATTTTTCTTACCCGGAGGTAGGGGAGCTTATATTTTCTCCTATAAAAATGACGAACTAAAATTAGTAAAAGCAATAAGCCAGACTTCTGTCAGAAGAGCAATTTATATAAATGATTATCTGTATATAATCGGCGATCAAGAAATTGTTGTTCTAAACGAATTAGATTGGGAGAAAGTTAATGAGTTAGAACTTTAGTTAAGAGTATGTTAGTTATCGCTACAAGTATATCGGGCTCAGGAAGAAAGGAACATCTGAACAATTTGGAAGAATATGCTAAAAAACTGGGCAAAAAGGTTAAGATATATCACGTTGGTCAGATGCTTTTTGAGCATGCTAAAAAAGTCGGGGTCCATCTTACTCAGGAGAACATTCTTAATGCCAATCCTTCGGTGATTAGTGCCATCAGAGGAGCAGTTTTTGAAAATATCTTAGCTAATTTACCCAAAGACCGCAAAGCCAACGATGCTGTTATTATTAGTATTCACAGTATTTTCCTTTGGAAGAAAAGATTTATGCGGGCTTATGACAGGTTTTATTTAAACAAATTAAACCCCGACATGTTTGTTGCTCTGTTTAATAGAGCAACCGATATACTAAAAGTCCTTAATTCTCGAAAACAATGGAAACCCCAAAAACTTAGTCTTCATGAAATTTTGCTCTGGCAGAATGTTGAGGTGGAGATGACTGCCAGCTGGGCTGAAATTGACAGGAAGCCATTTTACGTTGTTTCAATTCTTCAGCCAACTAACACTCTTTACCGATTAATTTTTGAGCCCTGGGTTGAGCCGGTTTATGTCTGTATGCCCATGACTCATCTCAAGAAAAAGTCAGACCAGGAAAAAGTTGAGCGATTTGTAAAAGAACTGGAAAAATACTTTGTTGTTTTCAACCCCTTAAAATTAGATATAACCTTAGGAAAAAAATTCGATTTGGCCTCTTATCATCACACGGTTAATCAGGATCTTTACTGGCTAATCAAGCAGAGTAAAAAAATAATTGCTTATTTTCCAATAGTTGTTTCTTCTCCCGGGGTGATTAATGAATTAAGGGAGGCACACGAAACCAACAAAGACGTTTGGTTAATTTTTCCCAGCAAAATAAAAAGTCCTTTCCTGGTTTATTTCAGCAGTCAGATTTTCGAAAGTACTAACGAATTTTTCAAGTTTTTGAAGAGGTATAGTAGAGAGAAAAAGAAATAAAAAAAATAACGAGGCAAAATAAAAAACCCTTTGTTTCCAACAAAGGATTTTTTAAAGGCTCTGCTGCGATTTTCCAGTGGATTTTTGGCAAATGCGCCAAGTGGGTGTCTGCAAGATTCGACGTAACGTCGAACCAGATATAAGACTCCCTATGTAAAAAGTTTGACCCAAAATCATACCAGAAAGACCATGCAACAAAGCCATTTTAATTATACTATTTTTAAATCAAATTGCAAGGGGAAGCTGTGGATGAGCTGTGGATAATTAGAACATTATGTCATCCTCTGCTCTTTTGTAATCATGAATCTCTTCCGGAGAAAACCAAAATGCCAATTCGTGTTTTGCCTCTTTTGGATTTTCCGAGGCATGAATAATGTTGTGAACGGCCCGCTTGCCTCTATTGGCAGCTGCTGGCGAGTCAACAGAAAAATCACCACGAATTGTTCCCATTTCAGCAAATGCTGGTATTGTGTTGCCACAGAGCTTCCGGACCATATCAATAGCATGGATTCCCTTAACTGCCATTTTTACCATTGGGCCAGAGGTCAAAAAATCAATCAGCCAATCTCGGACCATTCGGCCAATTTTTTCCGAGTCGTCAGTTTTTAATTCTTTTTTAACATCAAACCCATATTTTTTATAAGTTGCTTTAGTTTTTTCACCCAATCGTCTTATCCATTTTTCGTCTTTTGGACAATGGGCGTCAATTTGTGATTTTGTTGCCCAAATCATATCCAGGGCAATTATTTTCAGCCCGCGTTTTTCAATTTGGCCGATTATTTCACCAATCAGCCCGCGCTTGACTCCATCGGGCTTTATTAATACCACTGTTTTTTCTTCTTTTAAATCTTCCATATATTTTTAATATAGCATACTTAACTGAATTTTAGCAATAGCAATAGTGTTAGTGCAAAAAGAAATCTATCTAACTTGAAACCTAACCCCATCACTCAAAATTTCAACGTCACCATCTCGGCCGGTGATGAAAGTGGTAATATCACTTAGTGTATCTAAGACGCTTTGGTGGGGGTGGCCGTAGGGGTTGTCTTTGCCGGCTTGAATTATGGCAATAATTGGGTTGACTGCTTGTATAAAATTTTTGGTGCTTGAAGTTTTACTGCCGTGGTGAGGGATTTTTAAAATATCGGATTCTAATCCGCCAGCTGGCGGATTAGCAGAATTAACCAATGCCTTTTCTACTTTCTTTTCAATATCACCGGTTAGCAGAACTTCAAAATCCCCATAAACTAATTGAGCAACAATGGAAGTATTGTTTGCTTTTTTTATTTCTTGGCCGGATAGATTCTCAAAAGGATGCAAAATAACGAGTTTTATATTACTTCCTAAATCTATAACCTTACCGGCCTGGGCAATATAAATCGGGATATTTTCTTGTTCAATAATTCGTTGCCATTTCCTGTATTCAGCAGTGTCCCGAACAACGCCAGTGGTTAAAATTCCGCCGACTTTATAGCGTTTAATAACCTCAATCAGTCCGCCAATATGGTCATGTTCAGGATGAGTCAAGATTACTAAATCAATATACCTGTCCCAAAAAGGTAGCTCTCTGCCTAATTTTTCCAGAATCGTTAAATCCGGCCCACCGTCAACTAAAATCTGCTTGCCTTTGGGCGTTTCTATAAAAATCGCATCTCCCTGTCCCACGTCATAAAAATCTATCTCCAGAAATTCCTGCTTTTCTTCAATAAAAACCCAGACCCACGCCAAAATCAGGATTGCGAAAGCAATGGCCAAAATTCTAAATAATTTGTTTTTAAGTATTGACATAAATTAATAGATATGTTAACCTTAACTGAAGTTGTTTAACAACTTTGTTTAACAACTTAATAAAGAAAAAGGAGGGATAAAATGAGAACAACGAATACCTTGAAAGTAGTGGAGACTTACACCAGGCATAATAAGAGAACCAAGGATGTTGATATTCGGAAGATTAAACGTGAATTTAGGGATAGACTGGAGAATTACTTGGGGTTCTTGCTTTTGGAAGAAAAACACGAAGGGTACACAAAAGAGAAGTATGATCTACCAAGATACTGGTTTGTTATTCTGGAATTTGAAGAATACAATGACCATCCTGTTTATCAGAGAATCACTTTAAGAATTGAACATTTCAACGAACCTGCAAGCTTCCCCTGGCGCGAGGGTCAATTAAGGCTTCTAATCAAAGAGCACGGATTGAAAAGGGTTAAGAATAAAGAGGAGAAATGAGATAAAAGTATTTAAGCCCCGGTGATAGCACCGTGGGCTTTTTTCTTTTTATACCAGATTAACCAGCCAACTAATAGAATATAATACCCAACCAGCCAAATCCAGTGGACATTTGAAACCTCTTTGGCAGCAAAGGGGATTTTGGAGAGAAGTTCAACGAGCTTGGTAACATAAGCAAAGAAAAACCAAGTAGGCCAGATTAGAATTTTTCCCAAACCAAGCCATAAAACTGAAGCCAGAGAAAAAATAAAACCAGCCCCCATAACATAAGGCAGGACCGGCACAATTAAAACATTGGTTAATGGAGAAATAAAAGAAATCCGGCCAAAGTTGTAAACTAAAATCGGTAAAGTCCCAATTTGGGCAGCAAAAGTCATTGCGACGATGCTCTTGGTTTCTTTAAATTTCTGAGGTAGTATTTTATTCATCCATCCATCAAAAATCGGCTTTAGATAAATTATCCCCAAAACTGCCAAGAAAGAAAGCTGAAATCCAACATCAAATTTTAGAAGCAGGGGATTCAAAGCCAGCATCACGGCTCCGGCAAAAACCACAGCCCGGCCGGAATTGTTCAAGCGACCGATTTTCTGGGCAAAGAGTAAAATCCCGCCCATTATTCCTGCTCGCACAGCTGAGGCCGGCGCGCCGATCATAATTATAAAAAGAACAAGTATTGCCAAAGTAAAATAAAATGCCTGACCTCGCCAGAGGCCTAAACCAATCAATAAAAGCATTAATGCCTGTGATAGTATCATTATATGCAGTCCTGATATCGCTACTATATGTCTTGTGCCGGTAATATTAAGTTGGTCTTTTAAATTTTCTGATAAACTTTTTTTGCTGCCCAGGGTTA
>JAUWHN010000001.1 GCA_030605865.1 Candidatus Portnoyibacteriota bacterium | reverse complement strand
TTTCTTCGTTCTTTTTAATTGTTCGGCAATCACCTCTTCTAAGTCTTTGGTTTTTCTTCCTTCAAAGAATATCTTAATCCGTTTTCGGGTTTTTTCCAGCCGGACCTGTAAGAAAACACTCCAAGCTAATAAAACCAAAATTACTATTGAAGCAATCAGATAAAAATTGGCTTTTAGAAAAATAATAAAATCGTTCATATTTTTATTGCCTTCCGGGCATATAAACAATATACCACTTTAAACATCTTTAGGCAAGGCCCTTAATCATATACTCATCTTTTAGTCTATACCCTAACTTTCGATAATATTCTCGGACGCCGATGCCGGAAATCACGGCCATTTTAGAAAACCCGAATTCTTTTTTAGCGATTTTTTCTGCCTCCTCCATTAATTTTTTGCCCAGCCCTTTATGTTGGGCAGCTTTTTTAGATTTGGCTTTAATTGGAACAACTCGGCCGTAGGTATGAAGTTCACGAATCAAGGCAGAATTTTTTAAGACAGACAGTGTCCAATTTTTGCCAATTCTTAACCGTAAAAAAGCATAAATATTTTTTCTTTGAGGATCTTCATAGCTTAAAAATATTTCTTTTTCGTCCGAAGCAGGATAATCTTGGCGAAATAATTTCAATTTTTTAGCAACTTCTTCTCGCGGCTCGCGGCAGCGAATACATTTACAAATATTACCGGCTTTATCTTTGATAATTTGGCGAAGATTAGTAGTCTTGCTGCCAGCAATAATACTTTGCGACGGAATGTCACGAATAATTCTGATTATTCTAACATAAGGCGGGATTTTTTTCTTGATTCTAATAAGTAAATCAGTTAATTGTTTTTCTGAATAGGGTTTATACTTTCCCTGTTTCCAAAGTTTATACAAAGGAGAAGTTTTTAAAACCGCACAAGGATAGATTTTCAGTTGGTCGGGTTGGAAATTACTATTAGAAAATAGCTCTTCAAACATTTTTTCATCTTTCTTAAGGGTTGATTCTGGCAAATTCAACATCATATGGTAAGTAACCTTTAAACCAGCATCTTTGAGAAATTTAGTTGCATCTATAATTGCATCTACATCATGTCCGCGTTTATTATATCTCAAAACATCGTCGTAAATGCTCTGGATTCCTAATTCCACCCGCGTACAACCCAGCCAACGCATTCTTTTTAATTCTTTAACTGTTATGTAGTCCGGCCGGGTTTCTAAGGTCAGGCCGATAATTCTATGTTTTGTCCTTTCATTTGTTTTTTGGGCTGTTTTTAAATTTTTGGAAAGCTTGTTGTTTGCAGCATCAAAACAGCGTTTTATAAACCAAGTTTGGTAATTTTTGGGATAAGCTGACCAGGTGCCGCCTAAAACAATTAACTCAATTTTGTCGGTTGCGTGGCCAGTCATGGCTAGAGAGTTTAATCGTGCTTCAACTTGTTTGTAGGGGTCAAATTTGGTTAAAACTGCCCTCATGCAAGCTGGTTCATTAGCGAGATAGCTCTTGGGCATATCTAATTCATCTGGACAGTAAAGGCATTTACCGGGGCAGGGATATGGCTTTGTGATTACGGTAATTGAGGCAATCCCGGAGAGAGTCCGAATTTTCCTGGTCTTTAGCAAATTCTCTAAAACTGAATTGGGTTTAATATTGCCTTTTACAACTAAATCGCGGTATGCTTTTAGTAGCTTTATATTAGAAGAAAAAGGGTTTTTATATTCCTTAGATAATTTTCTTTGAATAGCAAAAAATTCTTCAGTGGTTTTAACCTTTTTCTGAATTAATTTTTTGATTATTAGATTTTCATAATCTGAATTCATCATTATATAGAAACATTTATTTCAGTATTTCAGTATTTCAGTATTGTTTTTCCGAAACCTCAGAGCCCGCCGCTGGGCGGGCGAGAATGAGCGAAAAACAATACTGAAATACTAATAATATACATGAAACCATCATACGCTCAATATTTAATAGAGAAAACCAAAAAAGATTACGAGAAAATCGCTGAACACTTTTTTTTAAAAAGACGATTTTTTTGGCCTGAACTGGAGAAAATTAAAAACTACATTAAAGATGGAGATAAAGTTTTAGATTGGGGCTGCGGACACGGCCGCCTTTTGCTTATACTTAAAGATAAAAAGATTAAATATATTGGAACAGACACTTCTTCTAAAATCCTTGAAATCGCCAAAAAGAATTTTCCCAGACATGATTTTAGGTTGCTTGACAGACTAAGCTTACCCCTTTCTGATTCTTTTTTCAATGTTATTTGCTGTATTGCTACTATTCACCATATTCCGTCTAAGAACTTGCGTATAAAATTATTAAAGGAGTTTAGGCGTACATTAAAGAAAGATGGGATTTTAATTCTAACTATCTGGTATTTATGGATAGGTAAAAGAAAAATTGTTTTTAAATATATCTTCAAATGGCTTTTAAGCAAGATTTCTAGAAAAAAAACAGAATTAGATTTTAAGGATATATTTATCCCCTGGAAAAATAACCAAGGAAAAATTTTAGCACATCGTTATTTACATGCTTTTTCCAAAAGAGAATTAGCCAAATTAGTTGAAGAGGCGGGGTTTAAAATAAAAGAATTAAAGATAGTAGAAAGAGGAAAAAAATTTGCTAATATTTTTTTAGTGGCAACAAAATAATGAACAAGAGATTGCCAAGAAATTTTTATACCCAACCAACTCTAAAAGTAGCCAGGCAGATGCTTGGTAAATATTTAGTTCACAAAACTAAAAGGGGCAAGCTTGTCGGCAAGATTGTTGAGACAGAAGCTTATATTGGGCCAGAAGATAAAGCTTCTCATGCCTTTGGCAACAAAATTACAAAAAGAAACAAGGCCGAATGGTTGATTGGCGGCCATATTTATATTTATTTGGTTTATGGAATGTATTGGCAATTGAACATATCAACGGGCAAAGAAGGCAGGCCAGAATGTGTTCTAATCCGCGCCCTGGAACCCTCATACCCTAAACGCTATACCCTAAACCCTAATATCGCTAATGGGCCGGGAAAACTGTGTCGCTGGATGGGTTTCAATAAAAGTCATTATGGAGTGGATGTGGTTACGAGTCGGGAAGTTTGGCTTGCCGCCTTGATGGAATCGAGGCGAGCCTCGCCCAAAGGGCGGGAGGGCGAAGCAATAAAGCCCAGTCAAATCATTGCCAGTAAAAGAATCGGGATTGACTATGCCCAAGAATGGGCAGACAAACCCTGGCGGTTTTATATAAAAGACAACAAATTCGTTTCGAAAATTTAAATACAGATTATTCACAACTTGACCGTTTTCTAAAACAAGATTAAGATGTAAATAACATGCAAAAACACTTTCTTACATCTGAATCAGTGACCGAGGGGCACCCGGATAAAATGTGCGACCAGATTTCGGATGCTATTTTGGATGCTGTTTTAAAAGAAGATCCCCAGGGTCGAGTAGCAGTCGAATCTCTGGCCACTAACGGCATACTAATGGTAGCCGGAGAAATGACCACGGATTCTTATATTGACATTCCTCAAATTATAAGAGGAGTAATTAAAGATATTGGTTATACTGATGCCAGTTATGGTTTTGATTACGCAACTTGCGGAGTATTAGTTGCCATTCAAGAACAGTCAAAAGATATTGCTTTAGGTGTCAGCCAATACAAGAAAGAAGATTTTGAAACCATAGGAGCCGGGGATCAGGGCTTGATGTTTGGTTATGCTACCAAAGAAACGCCTCAATATATGCCTTTGCCAATTGTTTTGGCGCATAAGCTGGTTAAAAGATTGGCCGAAGTAAGAAAAAAGAAAATTTTACCCTATTTAAGACCCGATGGAAAATCTCAGGTTACGGTTGAATATAAGGACGGAAAGCCAGCCCGACTTGAGAACGTAGTTATTGCTGCCCAGCATGACCCCAAAGTTTCCATGGCAAAATTAAGAAGCGATATTAAGCGCGAAGTAATTCAGAAAATTGTTCCCGAGAAATTTTTAGACCAAAATACTAAATACCATATTAATGCCACTGGCCGTTTTGCTGTTGGGGGGCCAAAGGGTGATACTGGTTTAACCGGTAGAAAAATTATCGTTGATACCTATGGTGGAGTTGGTTCTCACGGAGGAGGGGCGTTCAGCGGGAAAGACCCGACTAAAGTTGATAGGTCGGCTTCTTACGGTGCCCGCTGGGTGGCTAAGAATTTAGTGGCAGCCGGGTTAGCCAATAAAGTTGAGATTCGCTTGGCTTATGTTATTGGAGTAGCTGACCCCTTAGCAATCGATGTTAATACTTATGGCACAGGAAAGTTGTCAGACGAGAAGATTTCCGAAATTATTAGAAAAGTTTTTGACTTGCGGCCGGGAATGTTAATCAAAAACCTTGGTTTGCGCAGACCTCTTTATCGACAAGTAGCTGTTTATGGCCACTTTGGCCGCGACGATTTGAATCTCCCCTGGGAAAAATTAAATAAAGTCAGCCAATTAAAGAAATTTATTTAAAATGTGTGAGGTTGAGCCTCACACATAGAAAAGCCCTCCGAAGCACTTCAGAGGGCTTTGGTGTTGTTGGGGTTTTGCTGTGTTTTTTATTTTTTGTGATATAATATTAATATATGCGACTTCATTTTTACGGTGCTGCTCAGATGGTCACCGGCTCCAATTATTTATTAGAGACAGACAACGCCAAGATCTTGATTGATTGTGGTATGTTCCAGGGCGCTCAACATGTTGAAAATAAAAACTACGAAGATTTTTCCTATAATCCAAAAGAAATAGATTATCTTTTAGTTACTCATGCTCACATTGATCACACCGGACGAATTCCCAAACTTTACAAAGACGGTTTTCGAGGAAAGATTTTAGCTACTAAGCCGACAAAAGACTTTGCCTATATTATGCTTGAAGACAGTCAGGGAATATTGGAAAAGGAAGCCAGATATCTTAACCGGGAACCAATTTATAGATTTATTGACGTAGAAGAAAGTTTAAAATTGATAAGAGGCATCAACTATGGAGAAAAAATCAATTTAGGTAAAGGAATTTCTTGTCGATTTCGCGACGCTGGCCATATTCTCGGCTCGGCAATAATTGAAGTTTGGGCCGAAGGTAAAAAAATTGTCTTTTCTGGCGATCTTGGCAATCCGCCGGTTCCCTTATTAAAACCTATTGAATTTATTGATGAAGCAGATTATGTAGTTGTTGAATCTACTTACGGAGACCGGATTCATGAAGCAGTAGGGCAGCGGAGGGATCTTTTAGAAAATGTCATTGAAGACACTATTGCCAAAGGAGGAACTCTAATGATTCCCGCTTTTGCCCTGGAAAGGACCCAGGAATTACTTTATGAATTAAATGAATTAGTTGAAAATCATCGGATTCCCAAAGTGCCGATTTTTATTGATAGTCCCATGGCTATTGAAGCATTGGAGGTCTATAAAAAATATCCAGACTATTATAATAAAGAAGCTACTTATTTAATTGAGTCCGGGGATGATCTTTTTAAGTTCCCTGGATTAAGCCTTACAAAATCAGCAGAGGAATCAAAACAAATTAATAACGTCAATCCTCCAAAAATAATTATGGCTGGTTCGGGTATGTCTACCGGCGGCAGAATATTACATCATGAAATCCGTTACTTACCCGATCCTAATAGCTGCCTTTTAATAGTAGGTTATCAGGTGGCTGGAAGTTTGGGGAGAAGAATTTTAAATGGAGCAAAAGAAGTTAAAATTTTTAGGGAAATGATTCCAATAAGAGCCGAGGTAAAAGCAATAGGCGCTTATTCTTCTAAAGCTGATCAACGAGAAATCTACAATTGGTTAACTGGATTTAAAAAACCAGTGGAACGAATTTTTGTTACCCATGGAGAAGAAGGACCAGCTCTAGCTTTGACCCAGCTGATTAAAGACCATCTTGGCATAGAGGCGTTGGCGCCAATATTGGGAGATGTGGTAGAATTATAAAAAAAGTGGTATTATAAAAATATATGAAGTATAATATTGTTGTCTCGGGAGCAGCTGAAACTAAGCATTGCAATCCCAGGGCCTTAGAATTATCTAAAGAAGTAGGTAGAGAGATAATTAGACAAGGCGGGGTTTTGGTTACCGGCGCTACTACTGGTATTCCTTACTGGGCAGCTATTGGAGCCAAAGAAGAAGCAGGAACAGTTATTGGGATTTCGCCAGCTGCTTCGGAAAAAGCCCATAGAAAGACCTATAGATTGCCAACTGATTATCATGACCTTATTATCTATACCGGCTTTGATTATGCCGGCCGGAATCTTCTTTTAGCTCGTTGTTCTGATGCGATTATTATAGTTTGCGGCCGCATAGGAACTCTAAATGAATTCACTATTGCTTTTGAGGATAAAAAGCCAACCGGCGTTTTAATTGGTTCCGGCGGAATAGCTGATATGGTTAGAGATATTGTAAAAAAAGCTCATCGAGGGCCGGGTAAAATAGTCTACGATTCTGACCCTAAAAAATTAGTAAAAAAACTCTTAAAATTGGTCGAAAAAGAGAAAACATAATCTAGCTTTTTAGCTTGTAGCTTGTAGCTTTTTAGTATTTGTTAACTGGCGGACTAAAAAGCTAAGAAGCTAATTCCTAAGAAGCTAAAATAATGGCTGAAGAAAAGAAGGTTGCCAAAGACAAGCCAAAGGAAGAATTAGTGGGTAAGATTACTCACTACTTTGGAAAAATTGAAGTAGGAATTATTGAGCTTAACAAAAAGTTGAATGTGGGCGACACCATTCATGTAAAAGGAGGCACTACTGATTTTGAGCAGGAAATAAAGTCAATACAGATTGAGCACGAACAGATTGAAAAGGCCAAAAAGGGCGATGTGATTGGGTTGAAAGTTAAAGAGAAAGTTAGAGAGGGGGATGAGGTTTATAAAGTATTGGAATAAACAATGAATAAAAACTTCTTTTACGCAACTGCCGTTCTAATCGGTACTATTGTTGGCGCGGGAGTATTCAGTATCCCATTTGTTGCAGCTCAATCAGGTTTTTTGATTGGAGCTGTTTTTTTAGTTGTTTTAACCGGGGTCAGCTTGTTAATCCATCTTATTTATGGAGAGATTGTTTGCCGAACCAAGGAAAAACATCGTTTAGTTGGTTATGCTGAACACTATTTAGGAAAAAAAGGAAAAGCAGTGATAACCTTTTCAGTATTATTTGGACTTTATGGAAGTCTTTTGGTTTATATAATTATTAGCGGGGAATTCCTCTCCGCAATATTTTCTCCTTTATTTGGGGGTGCGCCCTTTGTTTATAGTTTGATATTCTTTGCAGTTGGTGCCCTGGCGGTTTTTATGGGGTTGGCTTTAATTGAGCGATTAGAATTAGTTATGGCCTTATTTTTAATTTTAGTTATCTTTTTAATCTTTTTTTCCGGCTTACCCCAGCTCGATATATCTAATTTAGAAACCATCAATTTGAAACATTTTTTTCTTCCATATGGAGTTATTCTTTGGGCTTTAGCCGGAGGAGCAGCAATTCCTGAAATAAAAGAGATTATAAAGTTGGATGGCAAAAGATACAAAAAAGTAATTATTTGGGGAACCATAATTCCGGCTGTCTTATATTTTTTGTTTATGTTTATGGTAGTTGGGGTCACAGGACCAGCTACTTCTACCGAAGCAATCAAAGGCCTTGCTAATTTTTTGGGACGAGGAATAATAATTTTGGGGGCAATATTCGGCGCTTTGGCAGCGATATCTTCTTTTTTCATTTTAGGTCTTTGCTTAAAAAAGGTTTTCTGGTACGATTACAAGATAAATAAACATTTAAGCTGGTTTTTAGTCTGCTCCGTTCCTCTAATAGCATTTTTGCTCGGTCTAAGAGAGTTTATTCCAATTATTGGATTTTTAGGAGTGGTTTTGGGAGCTATTGAAGGAACAGCTTTGGTTTTAATTTATAAAAAAGCTAAAAAATTAGGCAATCGAGAACCGGAATACAGCCTAAAAATCCCCAAAATCATAACTTACGCTTTAATTGGAGTATTTATTCTGGGACTGGTTTATCAAATATTTTATTTCGTAAAATAAAAATGGCATGGCTTGAAAAACTTGAAAAATTAGCATTCTATTTTTTTATCTTTTCAATTCCTTTTCAGACAAGGAAGATTTTATTTTATACCCTGTCGGAGAACAGATTTAATGAATGGACTGCGGGGTATCTTTATTTTACGGATTTGTTGTTGATTGGAATTTTGGGTTTATGGATTTTGAGATTACTAATCGCGGAACCAC
>JAUWHN010000019.1 GCA_030605865.1 Candidatus Portnoyibacteriota bacterium | reverse complement strand
GGCCGAAATGATTCTCAATTTAATAATTGGGAACCTCCGGTAATTGCCTGGGCCCTCTCTTCGGAAAGGAAAGAAAAATATAATGTTCCCCCTCCTCAAGAATATGATGATGTTCATACCAGAAAAAATCAGCCAACAATTAGCATTGATTCACCAAAAAATCAGGCCACTATAAAAACAAAAATAATAAAAGTCAGGGCTTCGGCTAACGCGCCTTTGGGTATTAAACAATTGGATTTCTTTTTTGATAATAAGTTGATGGGAATTGATAAAACCAAACCTTATCAACTCACTTTTTCTCTTCCTAAAAACGCAAAAGGCAAAGAGCATCAAATAACAGTACGGGTTTACGATGAATACGGAGGTTATAAAAGTAAAACTATCACTATATTTTTGGATATTCCGGGCATTGAAGATATTGAAGAAATAACCGAAGTAAGTCTTTCTTTTATCTCGGAAGAGCCTTATTATAAATTCCAATTAGAAACCTTGGATGATGACGAAAAGCGAATTAAGAAAAAATTAAAAAGAGTAGATCTTTATTATTATGACAAAAACGATGATCAGAAAAATTATTGGTTTGCTGCTGGTTTAAATTCTCCTGACCCAGCTTACTTTTACGAAATAGAATGGTCAGAAAAACCCGAGCCTGGCAGCTATTATATCTTTGCTCGGGTCATTGATGAAAATAATCACGTAACAACCAGCAATGAGGTTTTACTGGAGGTAGAGTAAATTCTTTATCTATCCTATTTTCGTCAATATATTTTTTACTATTTCCTTCCCAACCTCCTCATTTATTTCATTTCTAATCCTTTCTTTTCGTAACTGAATCTCGTTAGCTAAAACGGAATTGGAACATTTTATTTGAAGAGTGGAATTTTTAAAAAAAACGGCTTTTGCATCTTCACTGCCAAAAGCCTCTTTTAATATCCTATCAGCTATCTTGCAAATCCCTACTGCCTCTATCTGTTTTTTTATCTGCTTCTTCTTAAGAAACTGAGGGATTAGAGATTTAATATGAAACATAAATTATAACTTAATCGGCATTATAACATATACAAAACCGGGGTCACCAACTGGTTTAAGTATCCCAGGATTTGTTTCACCATTTAATCCTAAGATTACTTTATTGCTGTCAATATTATTCAAACCATCTAAAAGATATTTATGATTAAAGATAATTTCCACTTCCTTTCCTTTTATTTCTCCTTTTAATTCTGAAGTGTTCTCTCCTATCTCTGTATCTTGAGCAAAAATTTCAACTAACGATTTCTTGGGAATAACTTTTAATCTCAAGTCATTAATTTTACTGCTGAATAAACTGGTAATTTTTACTGTATTTAAAAACTCATCTCTATCTAAAATTAAATTAGTTTCAAACTGTTTTGAAATAAGCTGTTCATAATTAGGATAAGTTCCTTCAATCAGACGAGAAATTAGCTGGATATCTGGAGTCTTGAATAAGATTTGATTTTGCTCAATCAAAATTTCAACTAATTCATCTCTGCCTTGCTCGCTTAAAATTCTTATTAATTCTTGAACTGTTCTCAGGGGGATAATTACCGATGTTTTAGTCTCGTTCTTAATGGAAAGAGTTTTTTCACCTAAACGAAAACTATCTGTGGCAACAAATTTTATTCCTTCAGAATTAAAATCTATAAGAACCCCTGAAATTTCTGGTCGAATATCAGATAAAGAAGTAAAATTTACTACTTGGCTAAAAGCCTGTTTTAATTTTAAAGCTTCAATTTTTAGTATCGACCCGCCTCTGACTTTAGGAATAATAGGAAATTCTTTAGAATCTATCCCCTTAACAACTGATTTAAAATTTTCGCATTTTATATGTAATGAATTATCTTTAGTTTTAATTTCTATTTTTTTATTTGGAAGATTATTTATAAAATCACTTAATAATTTGGCAGGCATGGTAATTTCTCCTTCTTTTTTTACCTTACCAGGAGTCCAGTAGGTTATTGCCATTTCTAAATCAGTAGAAATAAGTCTTAGTCGTTTTTTTTCTACAGTTAATAAAACATTGTTTAAAATAGGAAGAGTTAGATTTTTTCCTATAATATTACCAACGACATTAATGCCTTTTTTAAAATTTTCTTGAAGACAAATTATTTCCATAATAATAATAACTTATTAAATTAAATCTATTTATTATTGTTATTATAAGCTGAAATTCTGGGGAAAAATCGATTTTTTGGCTTTAGTTATATAAATTTTATCTTAAAAATCTGTTGAAAAATTTGTGAAAAAGTAGTGAATAAACACTGGGCAAACTTTTTATACTAATTATGTTTAAGAATTTTTTAACAGTTTATTCCACTAGTTATTAACCCCTCACCTTTGGCTGGGGGTGAAGGATTAACTAGTATAATTATATAGACGTTGACGAATAAGATTTAATTCTTCTTCAAAGGAGTCATTATTTTCTTTTTCTTTTGTTATTTTTTCACAGGCGTAGATAGCGGTTGTATGATCTCGTCCTCCAAGTTTAGCTCCAATAAATGGATAAGAACTTTTTAGTTCCCACCGCAATAGATACATAGCCACTTGTCTTGGTTTGACTAATTCTTTTTTTCTACTACGATCAGTTAAATCCTTAGGATCGATATCATAAAACTCAGCTACTATTTTTATAATGTTTTTATGAGTGGTTCTTTTTTGGGGATTAGAAATAATATTTTTAAGAATTTTTACTACCTGGTTTTGTGCGGGAATAGAATTGTTAAGTTTAACAAAGGCAAGTATTCTATTTAAAGCACCCTCAAGCTCTCTAATATTTGTTTGGACATTAGAAGCAATATAGTTTAGTATTTCATCGGGCAATTCTAGATTTAAATCTTTTATTTTTGTTTTAAGAATTACAATTCTTGTCTCAAGGTCGGGGTGACCTATATCAGCAATCATTACTCCTTCAAATCTTGACCTGAGTCGTTCTTCGAGAGTAGGTATTGCTTTGGGCGGCCGGTCACTACTCAGAATAATTTGTTTATTATTTTCATAAAGAGTGTTGAAGGTATGAAAGAATTCCTCTTGAGTTTTTTCTTTGCCAGCCAAAAACTGGATATCGTCAATAATTAAGACATCTATTTTTCTGTAATAATTTTTTAGTTTATCCATTTCGCCTTTAGCAATAGCTGATATAACATCGTCTGTAAATTTTTCTGAAGACACATAAATTATTTTTTTGCTGGAATTTTCTTTTGCTATTTTATTTCCAATTGCTTGAAGAAGATGGGTTTTTCCTATTCCTACGCCTCCATAGATAAAAAAGGGATTATAGGTACGACCAGGACTTTTTATTACTGATTGAGCTGCTGCATGAGCCAATTCATTGAAAGAAGCTACAACGAAATTATCAAGAGAATAACGAGGATTTAGATTTGTTTTTTTATCAACGGTAATTTGATTGAAATCAAGCTGTTCATCAAGGATGGAAACTTCTAATTTGCTGGGAACTTTCTTTTTCTTCTTTTTCTTTGCTGATTCTGCTTCCTTTTTATAATTAATAACATAACTTGTTTCTTTAATGTCCTTGGAAATATTTCTCAGAGCTTTTTGGATGATTTTGCTGTATTTGTTTTCCAACCATTCTTTAGTAAAAGCATTAGGTACACTGATGACAATCTGGCCATCTTTATTTGAGAGGACATTAGTATTCTTGAACCAGGTAATATAGCTTGCCTTAGAAATGGAAAGTTCTATTTCCCCTAAAACAATTTGCCAGAGTTCTTCATTAGTCATATTATAAAAATAATCCTTCAAGAGCAATAAGTCAATAGGCAATTTTTGTTAATAATATGTGGATTAGGAGTGGAAAAGCTAATTTGAAATTGACCATTGCTTTACTTAATGTTAATATAGAATTATAAAATTATCAAGTAAAACTATATTTTAAATATATGGCAGAAGCTTTAACTTATAAACCAAAAAAAAGAAAGAGAAAAAGAACCCACGGGTTTCGTAAAAGAATGCTCACCAAACAAGGGCAACGAATTTTGAGCAGGAGAAGAGCAAAGAAAAGAACAAGGCTTACAGTATAATGTTAACTAAACAACACCGTTTAAAAAAAAACAAAGATTTTGAATTAGTTTTTAAGAGAGGAAAAACTTTTGATGGCAAATTTCTTTTTTTAAAAATAATAAAAAGGAATAATTTAAAAGTTTCTAGATTTGGGCTTGTTGTTGGAACAAAAATATCTAAAAAAGCAACAATCCGCAATAAGATCAAGAGAAGATCAAGAGATGTTATCAGAAAGAGACTAGAGGATATAAAGTCGGGATTTGATGTTATAATTGGAGCAAAGACATGGGTGGTTGATAAAAGTTATCAAGAGATAAAAGAAGAACTCGAGGGATTGTTGGAGAAAGCAGGAGTTTTGAAATTATGAAATACATATTCCTAAAATTAATCCATTTATACCAAAAGACTTTGTCTCCTGTCTTGTATCACCTAAGCCCTAATTGTGGTTGTCGTTTTCATCCCACTTGTTCGGAATATAGTTATCAGGCAATTGAACAATATGGGATTTTAAGAGGTGGTTTCAAAGGGTTAAAGAGAATATTAAGATGTCATCCTTTTAATAAAGGAGGATATGACCCTATATAGTTTATGGAAGCAATTAGCACCATCTTTAATCAACTACTTTACCAGCCATTGTTTAATATATTAATCTTCTTTTATAATATTATTCCCGATTTTGGCGTGGCTATTATTTTGCTTACTTTATTGCTTAGGATAATTCTTTTTCCTCTCTCCAAGAAAGGAATTAAAGCTCGAAAATCTTTAGAAGGGCTTCAGCCAAAGATAAAAGAAATACAAAAAAAATACAAAGACAAGGAAGAGAGAGCTCGTCAGATGATGAATTTTTATAAAGAAAATAAAGTTAATCCTGCCTCCGGCTGTCTACCTCTTCTTATCCAGCTTCCTATTTTTATAGCTTTATATCGTCTTTTTATAAATATTTCGGAGATGATAACAAGCAATGGTCAGCTTGAAGGAGTATATTCTTTTATTGCCAATCCCGGAACTATCAATCCAATGTTTTTAGGATTAGTTAATCTTGCACTTCCTAGTCTTTTTTTAGCAATCGCAGCAGGCGTTTTTCAATTTATCCAAAGCAAAATAATGTTTAAAAGTTCCCCTGCTAAGACTCAAGGAGCGGATCAGAAAATGAACATCCAACAATCTATGGGTCGCCAGATGACTTATTTTATGCCCCTGATTATAGTTTTTATTTCTTTAAAGCTCCCAGCCGGCCTTCCTTTATATTGGGCAGTTAGCACTCTGTTCGGTATAGGTGAATATTGGCTGGTTAACCGCAAATGAAAGACGAAAAACTAATCAAAAAAACAACCGAAGAGTTGCTTAAAAAAATGACTTTTAAAGAAGTAACTGTTGAAGTCAAGAAACAGCAGGCCTCTCCAATTTTGGTTGTCAGCGTTAATATAGAAGAGGATGCCAGTCGGCTTATTGGTCAAAGCGGGTCTAATCTTAATGACCTTCAACGGATTTTGAGATTATTGGTGTCCAAGCAAACCCCTGAAACCCCGCTGTTTTTATTGGATATTAACGGCTACAGAGAAAAAAGAGAGGCATTTCTAAAAGAATTAGCTCGAGAAATAGCTGGCCAGGTAGCTAAGACCAAGAAATCGGTTATGTTCCAGCCAATGTCTTCCTATGAGCGAAGAATTATTCATCTCGGGCTTGCTGAAAGATCAGATATCGTCACAGAAAGCATTGGGGAGGAGCCGGAAAGGAGGGTGGTAGTTCGCCCTTATCCCTAAATATGACTTTAGTTAGCAGAATAGCATATAATACATTAGTATCTACTGGGGCTCGCGTAATTGGCGTAGCCCTTTCTTTGGTTAGCATAGGTCTTATTGCTCGTTATCTTGGTCAAGAGGGTTTTGGTAGCTATGCTTTAATTTTGGCCTTTTTGGCCATGTTTAATATTCTAGCCGACCTAGGACTTTATACGTTGATGACCAGGGAGATTTCCCGACCAGGCGCTGATGAAAAGAAAATTGCCAGTAATATCTTTACTTTAAGAGTGATAGTTCTTTTAATATTTTTGAGCTTAGCTTTTGCTGTTGTTTGGCTTTTCCCTTATCCTCTTCAAGTCAAAATAGGAGTTGCTATCGGAGCAGTCGCCTTTTTCTTTTTATCAGCTTCGCAAGTGTTGATGGGCATTTTTCAGAAATATCTTCGAACAGATAAAGCGGCCTTAGCTGAAGTTATTGGTAGGGCTATTCAATTGGGGCTGGTGATTTTTTTCATACATTTAGACTCGGGTCTTTTGGTAATATTAGTTGCTTTAATTATTAGCGCTATTTCTATTTTTACTCTCAATTTTTTCTTTGCCCGAAAGTATGTTCCTCTGTGTTTAGCTTTTGATTTTTCCTACTGGAAAAAGCTTTTAAAAGTTGCTTTTCCAATTGCTATCTCTATAGTTTTTGTTTTAATTTATTTTAAAATTGACAGCATTTTTCTTTCTTTGGGATTTATTAATCGCTCTTCAGTTAGCCCTATTTCTGATGTTGGCATTTACAATATTGCTTATAAGGTTCTTGAGGGCTTGATATTTTTTTCAGCTATGTTTGTTGGTTTAATAATGCCTTTGCTTTCCAAATTTGCCCTCTCTGATCTCAAGCAATTTAAGAAAATATTCCAAAAGACTTTGGATATTTTGATTATATTTATTGTTCCTTTAGTAATCGGACTTTTGTTTTTGTCTTTACCGATTGCGGTCTTAATCGGAGGCAAGGCGTTTGACGTCTCAGCCCCGGTTCTGCAGATTTTAGCTTTTGCTATTGGTATAATATTTTTAGGCAATCTTTTTGGTCATACTATTATTGCCTTAGACAAACAGAAAACCGGGGCCTGGATATATTTTAGTGGGATGATTTTTAATGTAATAGCTAATCTGATTTTTATTCCCAAGTATTCTTATCTTGGCGCAGCTGCGACCACGGTTTTCACTGAATTTCTGGTTGTTGCCCTGATGCTTTATTTGATTTATAAAACTATTGGTTATTTCCCTTCATTTAAAATAATCTTCAAAGTTCTTTTTGCCGGCATAGTTATGGGAGCATTCCTTTATTATTTCCAAGCATGGAACTTGTTTTTACTGATAACTTTGGGAGGAATTATTTATCTCGCTGTCCTTTATTTAATCAAGGGAATAACAAAAAAAGAAGTTTTGATGTTGGTTAGAAGGTGATTTTAGGAGTCGAATCTCTGAGATATGAAAATTTTAATTTACGGAATATATTTGGTGGTTCTTTGTTTGCCGTTATATTTAGTGCGGTTTGAAATTTTTGGCATTCCAACCACGGCGTTGGAGGTTTTAATTTATGGACTTTTCGTTTTTTGGCTAGTCAAAAAGTTTCAAGTTTCAAGTTTCAAGTTTCAAGTTAAGAAACTGTTCACTGTTCATTGTTCATTGTTCATTATAATATCGTTGATATTACTTGGAGTAAGCTTAGCCACAATTTTTTCTACTGATCTTCGGGTAAGCGCCGGCATCTGGAAGGGGTGGTTTATTGACCCGCTTTTGTTTTTTGTGGTGGTGATTACTACTATTAAAAATCTTAAACAGATTAAAGGCGTTCTTTATAGTTTATTTTTATCAGGAGCAGTTGTTTCAGTTATATCTTTAATTTATTTAATTCAAGGCAAGCTTGACCCCTTCAGCCGTTTGCAGGCTTTTTATGATTCCCCGAATTATTTAGCAATGTATCTTGCGCCAGCTTTAATAGTCGGCGTTGGGTATTACCTTTTTACTTTCCTCCCCACAGGAAGCTTCCCCCATCCCGCAGGCTTCCAGCCTGGCGCTGATGGGGAGCGCTCCTACGGGGCAAGCGCGAGCAGTGACCGTTTACCCCGTGAGAAAACGAAGTTTTCTTTGCGGGGCTCAGGCTGCGTAACCCGTAAAAAGATAATACCCAACGCCTCTATCCTGGTATTTTTCGCGAGTAGTGTGTTGTCTGTGATTTTGTTTTTTACAAACTCATTTGGTGCTTGGT
>JAUWHN010000031.1 GCA_030605865.1 Candidatus Portnoyibacteriota bacterium | reverse complement strand
ATAAACACCTACAAACAAAATTGCTACGAGGACAACAAGAGCATAGATTATTGGTAAAATGATTTGATTCAAATCCATATTAAACCTGCTTGAGTTTGCCTTGCTCCACTAAATAATTATGTAACTCATCCACCAACGTATCGTGGAATTCGTCTAAAATAAAAGGGTCGTCTAATTTCTTAGCTACTTCAGTAGCATGACTAACCCCTTTTTCAAAAGCTAAATCAGTAAGAAGCTGAATTTGTCTCTCTTTCTTCTCGCTCTTCAATTCTTTAGCTTTTTTAACCACAACTTTTTGAGTTGGCAAAGGCGCGACTGGTGGTGTTGCTTTGGACAGTGTTGGTTTTTCTAATTTCTCTTTAAGAACTTCTTTAATGAGCTCTTTGTCGTATCGTTCTACTTCTTCTCTTTCAACCAACTCTTTTTTCTTTTCAGCTAATCTTTTTTCTAATTCAACAACTTCCTCGTGAACCTTGGGGACCTCTGGAAATTTTTTGGGTTGGATAGGCATATTCCTTTTTTTAATATAACATATTTTATAAATCTCCACAATTGTAGTATAATAAAATTGATGGACAAAAAAAGAATAATTGTTTTCCTTATTATAATCCTGACCATTGCTAGCTTTTTTCGGCTCTGGCATTTGAACTCTATTCCGCCGGGGCTTTATCCTGATGAGGCAATGAACGGCAATGATGCTATTGTGGCTCTGGAAACCAAAGAATACAAATTATTCTATCCTGATAACAACGGCCGGGAAGGGTTGTTTATTAATTTAATTGCCCTCTCTTTTAATATTTTCGGAATCCATATTTGGTCCCTGAAACTAATCAGTGCTTTAATTGGAATTCTAACAGTTCTGGGACTATATTTATTAACAAAAGAACTATTCAACTCCCCCACCATTGCCCTATTGGGCGCCTTTTTCTTGTCTATAAGTTTTTGGCATATAAACTTTTCCCGAATTGGTTTTAGGGGTATCATGGTTCCCTTCCTTTTAGTCTGGTCTTTCTATTTCTTGTTTAAAGTCATAAATACAGAACAAAATAAAAAAAATATTCTATGTTCTATTTTCTGTCTTCTATTATCCGGCTTCTTCTTTGGTCTCGGGTTTCACACTTATATTGCCTTTAGAGTAGCGGTGATTATTTTAGTAGTTCCACTTGTAATGATTTGGATTAAATTTTGGAAAGAATACAAAAAAAGTGGCCGTCTCTGGCCTGTTTACTTCAAAAAAGGTTTTTGGCAATATGACTTCTGGTTAGTAGCAATTTTAATAGCAGCCCTACCAATAGGTTTATATTTTCTTCAAAATCCCCAAGATTTTGTTGGCCGAGCAGGCGGCGTTTCAATTTTTGCCCAAGAAAATCCAATAAAAGCACTGGTTCTAAGTACTGTTAAAACCCTGGGGATGTTTAATATTGTTGGCGATGGGAATTGGCGGCATAATTTTGCCGGCTCTCCCCAGCTCTTCTGGCTTATTGGAATTCTTTTTCTAATAGGATTTATTTCTTCTATTAAAAAACTAATAAAATCTATAAAAGAAAAAAATATTTTACGAGTTATTGGTCACTGGTTACTGGTTATTTGGTTTTTTGTTATGCTCCTCCCCGCGATTCTAACCTACGAAGGCGTTCCTCATGCTCTTCGTTGTATTGGTGCTATTCCTATATCTTATATTTTTGCTGCCTTAGGCGCCTATGTTCTTTATAAATTTCTATATAAATTCGTAGAAGCAAAAAAACTAAATAAACCCTTGTTGCTTGTTGCCTGTTTTTTGTTTCTCTTTGCCTGCGGTTATATCCAATATGATAAATACTTCGTAGATTGGGCTCGTCAACCTGTTGTTAAAGATGCTTTTGCTAAAGATTATGTGGAAATTGGGAAATATTTAAACAGCATATGCCCTGAAGTAGCTCGTTATGTAATTGTTAATCAGGGCGGAGTTCTGGTTAAAGGCATCCCTATGCCTGCGCAGACAGTAATGTTTGTTGAGAAAATAGAAAATAGACCTGCCTCGCCGACAGGCGGGAAGCAAAAAATAGAATACTTATTACCAAAAGAAGTTGATAAGATTAAACCTGCTGAAAAATTGGTAGTGGTTCCTTTGCAATATGAACGGGAAATATTTAAAAAATTGAGGGAAAAATTTCCAGAGGGAAGAGTTGAATATCATGAGGGTTTCTGGGTATTTGGAAAATAAAAATGCCAAAAAAAACATCCAATTTAATAGCTGTCTTATTACTATCATTCATGCTCGTAGTGGCTGTTTTGAGTATAAAGGATGATTCTTTGACCATGGACGAACTGGCTCATATACCGGCTGGCTATGGTTATATGCACGAAAAAGATTATCGTTTAAATCCCGAACATCCTCCCTTGTTAAAAGATTTGGCTGTTATTCCTCTGCTATTTATGAACCTGAACTTTGATAAGGAATTTGGCGCCTGGAAAGATGATGTTAATGGACAATGGGCAATGGGCTGGAAATTTATCTTTGATTCAGGAAACGATACAGAAAAAATGATATTTTGGTCGCGAATTCCCATGATTCTGATTTTACTGATTTTAGGAATTTATATCTTTCGCTGGGCAAAAGAGCTTTTTGGTCCAAAGCCAGCGCTTTTTGCCCTGTTTTTATTCTCTTTTTCACCTACATTTATTGCCCACGGCCGTTATGTAACCACTGACGTTGGAGCAGCTGCTGCTTTTTTTATTGCTACTTACTATTTTGTAAAATGCTTGTCCGCCGAAGCCTCTGGCGAAGGCGGAGCTAAAATAAAACATCTGATTCTTGCTGGAATTGCCTTTGGCATTGCCCAATTAATAAAATTTTCTCTTTTTCTTCTGGTTCCTTTCTTTGGACTGCTTTTATTAATCTGGATTTTTATCAAATGGCGAGATGGTAAAAGAAATCTTTTTAAATTGTTTATAGTTTATAGTTTAAAGTTTATAGTTATTTTAGTTATCGGCTATCTTGTGATTTTCCCCCTTTACCAATACCACGTCTTAAATTATCCTCCAGAAAAACAAGTCAGCGACACAGAATCCCTCATGGCTTCTCATCGTGTCCGTCCTTTGGCAAACTCACTCGTTTGGATGGCTGATAAACCAATTTTAAGAGCTTATGGCCAATATCTTCTGGGACTTATTATGGTCTTTCAAAGAGCAGCCGGAGGAAACACAACCTTCTTTATTGGAGAGGTTTCTAACGTTGCCTGGCCCCAATATTTCCCTGTTGTTTATGCTATAAAAACCCCTTTAGTTCTTCATATCTTAACTATAATCGCGCTTTTGTTTATTGCCTGGCAAATTAAAAAACCATTCTGGAAAAAAATATTTACACGAACAATTAAATCAGGCAAATCTCACTTTCCAGAACTGGCTATGCTAATTTTTATTATTGTTTATTGGGTTCTTAGTATAAAGAGTAATCTCAATATCGGCGTCCGCCATGTCCTTCCAGTATTTCCATTTGTCTATATTTTAATATCCGGACAATTTAAACGAATCTTTGAGTATGCTAAGAACAAGAAAAAATTGTTCATTGTTTATTGTTCATTGTTTATTGTTTTACTTGCTTGGTATGCCATATCATCATTATCCATCTTCCCCTATTACCTCACTCACTTCAACGAACTTGTTGGCGGAGCTAAGAATGGCTATATCTATGTTGCTGATTCTAATTTGGATTGGGGGCAGGATTTAAAAAGACTTGCCAAGTGGCTTGACGAGAATAATATCAAAAAAATAAAAGTTGCTTATTTTGGCGGCTCGGATACTAATTACTATCTCGGCGATAAATATGAACCCTGGTGGGGCGACAAAAATCCAGAAGAAGCAAAAGGAAGTTGGTTGGCAATCTCAGGAACTCTCCTTCAAGGTGGACGGGCAATCTCAACCAAAGGTTTTGACCAATCAACCATGCACTACATGTGGCTCAACGAATATGAACCCGTTGTAGTAATCGGAAATTCAATTTTCGTATATTATATTGATTAGAATTATTTAAATTTTAAAAAACCCCGCGATTGCGGGGTTTTTTTATTACATAAATTTACCTATTGTTCACTCGCTGCCTTTTTAATATCTGCCACTATTGCTTTCAATGTTTTTGGATTTTCTTTGAGATACTGACGGGCTTTTTCTAAACCAACGCCCAGCTTTTCTTTTCCATAGCTATGAGAGGCGCCGGCTTTTTTAATAGTCCCATAACGAACGCCTGTATTTATGACGTCTGCTTCATAAGAAATTCCTTCATTAAACATAATATCAAATTCCGCTGTTTTAAACGGTGCAGCAACTTTATTCTTAACTACCTTGGCTTTAATTCTACTGCCAATAATCTGGTCTCCTTTTTTAATCTGGGCAATCCGACGGAGGTCTATACGAACCGAGGAATAAAATTTTAATGCTTTGCCTCCGGGAGTAGTTTCAGGATTACCAAACATTATTCCAATTCTCATTCTGGTCTGGTTAACAAATATCATTACCGTATTGGTCTTACTAATCAAAGCTCCTAACTTTCTTAGAGCTTGAGACATTAATCTGGCTTGAAGAGCAATGTGGCTATCGCCAATCTCCCCCTCTATTTCGGCCCTAGGAGTTAGGGCAGCTACTGAATCAACCACGATTACATCAACGCTTTTGGATTTTATAAGAGATTCAACTATTTGCAGAGCTTGTTCGCCAGTATCGGGCTGGGAAATCAATAAATCGTTAATTCTAACACCAAGTTTTTTAGAATATTCAGGATCAAGGGCATGTTCGACATCAACAAAGGCAGCCAAACCGCCTTTTTTTTGGGCCTGGGCTACAATACTCTGAGCAAGTGAAGTTTTACCCACACTCTCCGGACCATAGATTTCAATAATTCTTCCCCTGGGAACACCGTTAACTCCTAAGGCAATGTCTAAAGACAAAGAACCAGTTGGAATAGCGTCAACGTCAACTTTTCTTGCCTCCCCCAATTTCATAATTGAACCCTCGCCAAAACGCTGTTTGATTTCTTCAACAGCATCCTCCAGGGCCTTGGCTTTTTTATTAGTGTCATCTTTTGTCATATTTATTTAGTTACCATTATTCTCCTAATAACAGTAGTTGTTTTGCCAAATCTATCTCTGGCTTCTATTCTTAAAATATTTAAACCCGATTCCAAGCTAAGAATACTGGAAAAGTTGCCCCTACTATCAACATATATCTCTTTGCCATTGACTGTCAAATAAACATCTGATTCTGTCTGACCGGAAATTTCTACGGACTTATCTTGAGTTGCAAAATCTGGAATGGGTTGAGTAATTTTTACACTCGGAGGATTAATTAAATAATTTATTTGATGCCAAAAATAGCCGAAAATCAAGCCAATAACCAGTATAGCTACAACAAGACTCAGTCTCTTTGGCGTAACCAAAAGGGGTCTTTTTAAAAAATGGAACGGCTTCTTGCTTTCTGTTATCCCTTTGTCTGCTTCGAATTGTTCTAATACTTGATTAATGTCTAATTTTAAAACTTCAGCATATTTTTTTAAATAGGCAGTAATATAAACATCGGCCGGAAGCTCATTATATTTTCCGCTTTCAAGATACTTAAGATAATTAACAGGAATTTTTGTTTTTCTCGAAGCCTGCCAAAGAGCCATTTTCATGGACCCTCTGGCATTTTTTAATTTTTCACCTAAAGTTTGGGTTTCAATTTCTTTGGTTTTGAATACCATTTATTTTAGCAAGTCAGACTTGCTTTAGCTCTTTAATCCCCTCTTTTATACCAACCCTTGGTAGCCAGCCCAATAATTTCTTTGCCAGACCATTGTCAGCTAAAGTATCCTGGACTTCAGCCGATCTTGAGGGAATAAAAACAACTTTATCACTTATCAAACTGGCAATCTTATTAATACTGTAATTTTTGCCTGTGCCAATATTTATCACTTCTCCTTTTCCAACCTTATCGCTCTTTGCTGCTAAAATATTAGCCCTGACAACATCTCGAACATGGGTAAAATCCCGGGTCTGGATGCCTTTGTCAACAATTGTTAAGGGCTGATTGGCCTTAGCTTGTCTCAAAAATATGCCAATTACAGTAGCATAAGCGCCTTCGCACGATTGACGAGGTCCATAAACATTAAAATATCTCAAGGAAATTGTTGGTAAATCATAAAGTTCATTAAAAAGCTTACAATAATACTCCCCTATTAATTTAAACAGAGAATAAGGGCTTTTAGGTTGAGGAATCATATCTTCTCTTAAGGGTGATTTCTCTTGCTCTCCGTAAGCTGAAGAAGAAGCAGAATAAATAAATTTCTTAATCTTAGCATCTCTTGAAGCAACCAAAACATTGAGCGTCCCGACTACGTTATTGCCATGAGATTCAATTGGATCAATAATTGAAGGTTGAATCCTGGGCTGAGCTGCCAAGTGAAAAACAAGATTAATTCCCTTAAATAAAGGCTTAATTTCCTCTAAGTTTCTAATATCTGATTTATGAAATTCGGCTTTGGGATTTATAAATTCTTCCTTTCCCGTAGAAAGATTATCAATAACAACCACCTGCTCGCCCTCTTTAATAAGTTTATCAACAAGATGGGAACCGATAAATCCAGCTCCACCGGTAACTAAAATTTTCATATTATTTTGAACTTTTTCTAATTGATTTTCTCTTTTTAACCACTATCTCCTTATCGTGTCTTTTAACGTCTTCTATGCTCAAGCCCTGCGCTTTAAGCAGTTCCTCGTTATAGGCCCTTACTGCTTTCATAACTGCTATGCCTTTTTTTAAACACTTAATCGACGCTGGATCTACTTCTAATTTCTTAGTCGCCTTTTCCAAGAATTTAATTAAATCATTGCTAAAAGCAATAAACGCATCCATGTCTTTAGGAAAACAATACCCACCAGCACCACAATAGCTTCCGTGCTCAACATTCAGCCAGGCAGGTCCAATTCGCAAATCAGCAGAAATAATATCCCTTATATTCTCATAATCAACCCTCGCTGGAATTCCTTCCTGTTTAAATCTTAAAGAAATTGCTTCACAAACATCAGCTAAAATATTGCCGAAAATAACTTTCATATAACCGAAAATATTGCTGGCATATTTACCTAATTCAGCTTCAGAAGCATTTACACTTTTCTTGATATAATCACTTGTCCAGGGCCTGATAAAATGTCTCTTGGGTAAAATTGAAAGAACTTCATAGGCATCTGTTTTGCTTTTAGAAGTGGGGGCAACTATTTGCCTGTCTGGGCTCACAAAATCTATCCAGGACTGAGCTTCAGTAAGAAATTCCGGATTAAAAATAAGTCTTTTTTTCTTGTGTTTCTGTTGAAGTCTTTCAACTGTGCCGGGAACAACTGTTGATTTTATAACTACAATTTTTCCGTCTTGGATTGTATTAAGGGCAGACTCAACAATAGAGGCGTTGCAACTCCCATCAGGATTAGAGGGGGTTGGCACAGCTACAAAAATAATATCTGCTTTATTGACATTATCAATGTAGTTTTTTTTAGGATCAACGTCGTAGCAAAAAAGATTTTTGCCTCGCTTATATCCTAAAAAATCCTCAAACCAACGGCGAATTGGCTCGCCAACCATGCCAAGACCAATGATACCTATTTTCATAATTTTAGCAAACAGCAAACAGCAAACAGTGTTGCTTATTCCTCACTGTTCGTTGCTTGTTGCTCACTTGGTTGTAAAGAATTAATAAACGCTTCTGTTTCTTCTTTAAAATCCGAGTTTATTTCCGCAGCTCTTTGAGCATTTAAAATAGCATTTTCTATATCCCCAACTGCTCTATAAGTAGCTGCTAAAGAGGCGTAAAACTGAGGATTATCCGGCTGTTCTGCTATAGCTGCCTTATACAAATCTATTACTTTATAATAGTTTCTTAACTTACTGTAAAGATCAATTAAACGCATGATGTGACTGATGCTATCCTTATAATTATAACCCATTTCTATAGCTTTATCAATATATTTCACTGCCTTCTCTTCTTCATCGGCTTGAACATAAGTCATTCCTAAAAACCAATTTGATTCCCGAACATCAGGATTAAGCTCTAAGG
>JAUWHN010000006.1 GCA_030605865.1 Candidatus Portnoyibacteriota bacterium | reverse complement strand
GATTGATGATATAAGGTTATTTTATAAAGGAGATTTGAGGTTTTTAAAACAGTTTTAACATGAAAATATCTTATAACTGGTTAAAAGAATATGTGAAAAATTTACCCAAACCAGAAAAATTGGCTGATTTGTTGACCGTGCACTCATTTGAGGTGGAAGATATGTTGGAAGTCCGACTTCCAACAGGGAAGTTGGACTTCGTGTTTGATATTGATGTTTTACCTAATCGGGCCCATGATTGCTTGTCTCATATAGGAGTCGCGCGCGAATGTAGCGCGCTCCTAAATTCGAAACTCGAAATCCGAAATCTGAAACTCATTGAGGACAAAAAATTGAAAGTAGAAGATTTTGTAAGCGTTGAAGTGAAAGACTCCGAGCTATGTCCTCGATATACAGCCAGAGTGATAACCGATATAAAGGTTGGTCCTTCTCCTAAGTGGTTAAAAGAGAGATTGGAGGCAGTTGGGCAGCAGTCAATAAATAATATTGTTGACGCTACAAACTATGTGGCTTTTGAAATAGGACAGCCGTTACACGCATTTGACGCTGAAAAATTAGAGGGGGGCAAAGTAAAAAAGATTATTATCCGCAGGGCTAAAAAAGGAGAAAAAATTATCACTTTAGACAACGAAAAATGTGATTTAGACAACGACGTCTTAATTATCGCTGACAGCAAAGACCCAATTGCGATTGCCGGAATAAAAGGAGGGAAAAAAGCAGAGATTGATAAAAATACTAAAACTATTATTTTGGAATCAGCTAATTTTAATCTTCATAATGTTCATAAAAGTTCTCGAAAATTAGGTATAGCCACAGAGTCTTCTTTGCGTTTTGAGCACGGTTTAGACCCCAATTTAGCATCAGAGGCAATAGATAGATTGGCAGGGTTGATTTCCGCCTCCGGCGGACCCCGTCTGATGACGGGGCAGAAAATAGCCCAGGGAATAATAGACATCTATCCAGAAAAATTAAGACCTTGTAAAATTGCTGTTGGTTTATTCAAGGTTAATAGTTTATTAGGAGTAAAAATTTCTGAAAGAGAAGTTATTAAGATATTCAATTCGTTAGGATTTGGAATCAAAAAAGAAGTTGATCGTTTGATTGTTGAAGTTCCAACTCGCCGGTTAGATATAGAAATTTCCGAGGATTTAATAGAAGAAGTCGGTCGGATTTATGGGTATAAAAAAATTCCTTCAAAGCCGCCCCTGGGCATTCTTGTTTCGGCGAAGGCGGATGATTTGCGGAGTTTAAGAAATAAAGTTAAAGATATCTTAGAGGGATTAGGTTTATCAGAAGTTTATAATTATTCCTTTATTGGTGAAGAAGATTTAAAAAAGCTTAAACAAAGCCCGAAAAATTATATAGAATTAGAAAATCCTTTAAGTTTAGACTTGAAATATCTTCGTCGTGATTTAATTATTGGTTTATTAAAAAACACAAGAGATAATTTTAGACATTTTGGAGAAGGACGATTATTTGAACTTGGAAAAGTTTATTTAAAAGATGAGAAAATGATGTTAGCGGGGATAATATGGCGCAAGACAAACAAGAGGGAATTATTTTATGAAGCTAAAGGAATCGTTGATGGATTGTTGAATAAATTGGGGATTTCTAATCAATGGTATGATGATGTTAAGGCAACTTCTGAATGGAGTGATAAAGTATTTTGGCATCCAGGCATAAGCGCTGAAATAAAAATAAATGACAAAGAGATTGGTTTTGTTGGTGAAATAAATCCGGAAATTTTATCAAAATTTGGTATCAAGGGTTCAACAGCAGCTTTTAATCTTGATTTTGAACTTTTATTAGAATTAGTCAGCGAAGAATTAATTTATCAACATCCTTCCAAATATCCGGCCGCAATTAGGGATATTGCTGTTTTGGTAAATCGAGGAGATAGAGTTGTTGATGTTTTGAATGTTATTAATAGCGTTGGAGGCGAGTTGGTTCGGGATGTAGATTTGTTTGATATGTATGAGGGGGGAGAAATACCCCAAAATAAAAAGAATTTAGCTTTTCACATTATTTATCAATCAGATGAGAGGACATTGACTGATAAAGAAGTAGATAAGATTCATAATAGGATTGTTAGGGAGGCAAATAAGAGGATGGGGTGGGAGGTAAGGAAATAAAACAAGTCTGACCGAGTCTGACTCGGTCTGACTTGTTAAAAATATGCCAAGAAAAAAAGCAGTAAAAAAGACTACAGTACGAAAAAAACCGGTTAAACCCCGACGCGCTTCGCGGTCGGGGTCCCGTACCCCCCGACGTCCGTCGGGGGCGTCGGGAAAACCCGCTGCTAAAAAGCCCGCACCAAAACGGATAGCCAAAGCCCCAAGAAAGGATTCTGGCTACGAAGCTAAAGATATTTATGTGTTAAAAGGATTGGAGCCGGTTCGGCGCAGGCCGGGAATGTATATTGGTTCAACCGGCATTGACGGTTTGCATCATTTGATTTGGGAATGTATAGACAATTCTTTAGACGAGGCAATTGCCGGCTATTGTACTGAGATAGGATTGACTTTGATGTCAGGAAATAAGATAGCCGTAGCTGATAATGGCCGGGGAATTCCTGTTACCAAGCATCCCCAAACTAGAAAGTCTGCCCTGGAAACGGTAATGACCATGCTTCATGCTGGCGGGAAATTTGACCAAAAAGCTTATAAAATTGCCGGCGGTCTCCATGGAGTTGGTATTTCGGTAGTTTGTGCGCTGTCAAAATGGATGAAGGCGGAAGTGTGCCGGGATGGTTCAATGTATGCCCAGGAGTATTCCCGGGGCAAAACCAAGACCAAAATTAAAAAAATTGGTAAGTGTTCTGGCAGCGGAACTAATGTAATTTTTGAACCGGATCCCGAGATATTTTCCGCCAAAGACAGAGAAATGCCAAAATTTAGCTGGCGAAGAATTTTAGATCATCTAAGACAACAAGCCTACTTGACCAAAGGAGTAAGAATTACAATAATTGATGAGCGAAAAAAAGACAAGACTCCCAAAGCCTACACTTTTTATTTTGAAGGAGGACTCACTTCTTTTGTTAAATATTTAGTCCGCGATCAGGATATTGTTCATGAAAATATTTTTTATTTTGAACGGGAAAAAGAAAATATAATAGTAGAAATTAGCCTTCAATATACTAATGATATTCAGTCCATTGAATTTAGTTTTGCTAATAATATAAATACCGGTGAGGGCGGAATGCATTTGACCGGTTTTAGAACCGCCCTAACTCGCACTTTAAATGACTATGGAAAAAAGAACGGATTTTTAAAGGATGGCGAGAAATTAAGCGGTGATGATGCCAGAGAAGGAATTACAGCAATTATAACCGTGAAAATACCAGATCCTCAATTCGAAGGGCAGACTAAGGCCAGATTGGGGAATCCCGAAGCTAGGACTATAGTAGAGGCAGTTATGGCTGAAGCCTTTGAAGAATTTTTAGAAAAGCATCCAACTGATGCTAAAAAGATTTTAGAAAAATCCATTTTAGCAGCGAAAGCAAGAAAGGCAGCCAGGGCAGCCAGAGAAGCTGTTATCAGAAAAGGAATTTTAGATGGAATGGCCCTTCCGGGAAAGTTAGCTGATTGCGTCAGTCAAGACCCTGAAGAATCTGAATTGTATCTGGTGGAAGGCGATTCGGCCGGAGGTAGCGCACGCCAGGGCAGAGACCGTCATTTTCAGGCAATTTTGCCTTTGCGAGGAAAAATTTTGAATGTTGAAAGGGCAAGATTAGACAAGATACTTACTTCAAAAGAAATTAAAGCTTTAATCATTGCTTTGGGCACAGCAGTTGCTGAGGATTTTGATTTAAGCAAGCTACGTTATCATCGGATTATAATTATGACTGATGCTGATGTTGACGGGGCCCACATTAGGACCTTGCTTTTAACCTTATTTTATAGATATTTTATATCAGTCATTGAAAGCGGCTATCTCTATATAGCCCAACCACCGCTCTATAGGATTCAGAAAGGAAAGCAGATTGAGTATGTTTATACAGAGGATGAGAAAGAGGGCGCGGTTAAGAAATTAGGAGAAGGGATTAATATCCAGCGGTATAAAGGTTTGGGTGAGATGAATCCCGATCAACTTTGGGATACAACAATGGATCCGGAAAAAAGAATTATGAAAAAAGTGACCATTGAAGATGCCCGGGAAGCTGATAGAATTTTTGATGTTTTGATGGGCGTTGAAGTCGCGCCCAGAAAAAAATTCATCCAGACTCATGCGAAAAAAGTAAAGAATTTGGATATTTAAATTTGTGAAATTTACCCACCTACATGTTCACAGTCATTATAGTTTATTAGACGGCCTGGCGAAGATTGACCAGTTTGTTGAAAGAGCCAAGGAATTGAATATGGATTCCTTGGCTCTTACTGACCATGGAGTGCTTTACGGGGCAATAGAATTTTACAAAAAAGCTAAGGAGGCCGGCATCAAACCAATAATCGGAGCAGAACTTTATATTGCCCCGGAAGGGAGGCATTTTAAAAGGCCGAATATTGATAAAGAAAGATGGCACATAGTTGTTTTGGCAAAAAACAAAACCGGTTATTTAAATTTGATTCAGTTAGTCACCAAGGCTCACTTAGAAGGGTTTTATTACAAGCCCCGAGTTGATAAAGAGCTTTTAAGGGAACATGCCAAGGGTTTGATAGCGATGTCAGCCTGTCTTCACGGTGAAATTCCCAGGATAATTTCAGCCGGCGATATTAAGAAAGCTGAAAAGGTTGCTCTTGAATATCAGGATATCTTCGGTCAAGGTAATTTTTATTTAGAGTTAATGCCCCATTATAATTTTGAAGAACAGGTAAAGGTGAACAAAGCTTTAAAAGAAATTTCTAAAAAAACCAACATACCCTTGGTAGCCACCAATGATGTTCATTATATAAATCCCGATGATGCTGAAGCCCAGGAAGTTTTAATGTGTATTCAGACCAACCATACAATTGAAGATCCAGACCGTTTAACAATGGACGATAATTTTTCTTTGAAAAGTCAGGAAGAAATGATTAAATCTTTCAAGGATGTTCCAGAAGCTATTAAAAACACCCAAAAAATTGCAGAACAATGTAATCTAGAAATTGAATTAGGTAAAATTGAACTTCCTCATTTCCCTCTTCCCAAAGGAAAAACTGCTGATGGATATCTTAAAAAGCTTTGTCTGGATGGTCTTAAAAAGAGATATAAGAAAGTCAGCCAGGAAATAAAGAAACGCCTAAATTATGAATTAAAAGTTATTAAAAAAACTGGCTTTGCTTCCTATTTTCTGATTGTTCAGGACTTTGTTAATTGGGCAAAAAGTCAGGGGATAGTGGTTGGGCCCGGCCGGGGGAGCGTCGGGGGGAGCCTGGTTGCCTATCTTTTGAATATTACCAACATTGATCCCTTAAAATATAATCTTCTTTTTGAAAGATTTTTAAATCCAGAAAGAATTAGCATGCCTGATATTGATTTGGATTTTGCCGATACTCGAAGGGACGAAGTAATTGATTATGTAGCTTCAAAGTATGGCCAGGATAAGGTGGCCCAGATTATCACTTTTGGAACAATGGCAGCCCGGGCAGTGATCAGAGACGTTGGCAGGGCATTGGATTATACTTATGCATTTTGCGATCAGTTGGCAAAAATGATTCCTTTTTCCTGGACTTTAGGAGAGGCCCTTCAAAAAGTACCGGAACTCAAAAAAAGCTATGAGACCGATGAGCAAACCAGAAGACTTATTGATTTAGCTAAAAAATTAGAAGGAGTGGCTCGTCATTCTTCTACTCATGCCTGTGGGGTAGTGATAACCAAAAATAAAATTGATAATTATACCCCGAGACAGCGGACTTCCCGGGACGATGAAGCTATTGTGACGCAATACGAAATGCATGCTATAGAGGATTTGGGCCTTTTAAAAATGGATTTTTTGGGATTAAAAAATCTAACAATTATAGAAAATACGATTAATCTTGTTAAAAAATTAAGAAAAAAAGAGATTAAGATTGATAAGATTCCTTTAAATGACAAGAAAGTCTTTGAATTATTCCAAAGAGCAAACACTACGGGTGTTTTCCAATTGGAATCGAGCGGAATGAAACGATACTTGCAGCAGCTTAAGCCTACAGAATTTGAAGATATCATAGCTATGGGATCTCTTTTTAGGCCGGGTCCTATGGAGTTTATTCCAGAGTTTATAGCCCGGAAACATGGCAAGAAAGAAATAACCTATATTCATCCAAAATTAGAGCCAATTTTGAAGAATACTTACGGAGTTATCGTGTATCAGGAACAGGTTATACAAATTGCCAAGGACTTGGCTGGTCTTAGTTCTTCTGAAGCTGATGTGTTGCGGAAAGCAGTGGGTAAGAAAATAAAAAAACTTCTTGACGAACAGTCAGAGAAAATGATT
>JAUWHN010000021.1 GCA_030605865.1 Candidatus Portnoyibacteriota bacterium | reverse complement strand
GTCGTGAATTTAAAATTCCCTGCATCATCGGCACCAAGATTGCCACCAAGGTTTTGAAGGACGGACAATTAGTTGAAGTAGATGCCAATACGGGGATTGTGAGAAAATTAAAATAACATGATAAAATTTAGCCCGAAAGACAAAAAATTAACCTGGGAGCTTGTTGTTTCAAGAAAATTCTCCCCTTTTTATGATTATATATTTAACACATCCAGCGGACGTGGAAATTTTCTAGCCATTTTCGGTTACAAGCATTCATATCGACGAATTATAATAGATTCAAAAGATATATTTTATTGTAAAAAAGACATTGCTGAAGAAAAAAACAAACAATTGAAACAAATAAAAAACAATTTTAAACTGGCTGCTCGAAGGGTGATTCAGGCTGAAAAAGAAGGAGGAAATCTAATGAAACTATCTTATAGCATTAGAAATAAGAACTTTGACAAATTAACAAATGAACAGATAAAAAATTTGTTAATGAGATTTTTGGAAAAATTCTACCGAATATCCCCCTTTCTAATGATGCCCCTGGCTATAGAATCTTACTTAGAAAAAGAACTGGGCAAATATCTTGTTCAAAAATTTAAGAATAATAAAAACAAAATACAAGATATAAAATCTATTGTTTTAGCGTCGTCAAAAGACAACCTACAAGCCAAGGAACAGCTTTCAATTTTAAAATTAGCTGAAGAGTTTAAGAGAAAAAAGAAAATAACCGATAATTTAAAGAAGAAAATCGAAGCACATGCTGATAAATTCGGTATGTTGGGGCTTAGATACGGAATAGGCGATACATGGAGCGCGAAAGACGTAATGGAAAGAATCAGGCTATTAAGTAAAAGCAATCCCAAAGAAGAATATAATAAATTAATTCAATCCAAAAAAGAAAATAAAGAACAATTAGAAAAAATTATTCAGGAATTAGGGCCCAACGAATATATAAAAGAAGTCGTTAAGGTTATACGGAACTATATCTTTCTAAGAACATACAGAACCAATATCATGAGTAACTCCTTGACTGTAATTAAGCCATTTTTGGAAAGAGTGGCAGAACAACTAAATATTAAATGGAATATATTGAATTATATGATTTTGCCCGAGGTTCTAGACTCTTTAAATTCGGGAGCTGTTTCGAAAAAAACCTTAGAAGAAACAAAAAAAAGAAAAAAGGGATTTGGCTCAATCTTTATAAATGACCAGCATCATATTTTTACGGGCAAAGATATGGAAAAAACTGCTGAGTTATTTAATCTTAAACCAAAAATAAAAAAACAAGATATTGTTAACGGAGTAATAGCTAGCCCGGGAAAAATTAAGGGTATTGTTAGAATACTTTATTCTCCCCAAGATAATAAAAAAGTTAAAAGAGGGGATATTTTAGTGGCCTCAATGACAACGCCTAATTTTGTGCCTGCCATGGAACGAGCCGGAGCGTTTGTAACTGATGAAGGGGGTATCCTATGTCATGCTGCAATAGTCTCACGCGAAATGAATAAACCCTGTATCATTGGCACCAAAATCGCCACCAAGGTTTTAAAGGATGGGGATTTGGTGGAGGTGGATGCGGATAGGGGGATTGTAAAAATTATTAATAAGACAAAATGATAAAAAAATGAATAATTGGACAAAATTTAAAGAGACAACCCAAATCTTAGCGGTTTTATTGCTGGATTGTGTGGCAAAAAGCTACGGAAATTTCAAAAAATTTCACGACGGAAAAACTAAGATAAGAAGATATGGACAATTTTTAGACGGAAGATGGATGGGCCAAGACGATATTAAAAATTATGAAAAAATGATGAGCATTGCTTCTCCACAGCAGTTGCTTATTTGGTCTAGAAATTTTCGTCGGTATAAAAACGAATTATTGAATCTTGCTAAAAAAATTTCTAAAACTGATTTTAGCCATTCTTCCAACATTGATTTAATTAATCTTTTTTCTAAATATGTGAGCCTATGCGCCAAAACCTATTCATTTGTCTACGATTACGTAATGCTTAATAAAACTTATTCAGAAAAAATAAACAAGCTAGTTTTTAAAAAGGTTAAAAGCGTAGAAATTTTAAACTACTATTTGCCCCATATTGCTGGCTTAGACAAACCGGCGGATATGCATAAGGCCAAGAAAGAAATAGGAGTGATGGCCATATATGTTAAAGATAAAGGATTAGACAAAAGAGTAAAAAATAGAGTAAAAGAGTATTGCAAAAATTATGGCTATTTAAAGATGTTTTCTTATATCGGCAAGCCATATACAGAAAAAGAGATCCACAGAGAATTAAAGCAATTAGCAAAAAAGGATAAAAAGAAGATATTAGAAGAAACAACTTCACAAATCAATCAACTATTTTTAAATAAGGAAAAGACAGAGGAATTTATTAAACAGTACAAACTCAACCAAAAAGACAAAAAGATAATAAAAGTATTAAAAGATTATATTTATACATCGCTTTGGGCAGATGAATTATATCATAAGATTCCGTGTTTGGTTATGCCAATTCTTATAAAAATCTACCGTCGTTTAAAAATCTCGTATAAGCACCTAATCTTTATGACAGCCGACGAAATATTAGAAAGTCTAAAACTCAATAGGGTGAGTAAGTCATTACTACAAACAATAAATCGCCGGATAAATAATTTCGCTTTTCTATACGATGGCGGGAGGATCGAATTATTAACTGGTAAGGCGCTTAATAAATTCGCTGCAAATATTATAAAAAGACAGAAAAGAAAATTTTCTTTAAAACTAAACGAAATAAAGGGACAACCAGCATACGCCGGCAAGGTAAGAGGAGTCATTAAAGTCATTAAGAATATGGATGATATAAGGAATTTTGAGCGCGGAAAAATTCTGGTTGCAACTAACACTGCCCCTATACATGTTCCAGCTATGGAAAGAGCGATGGCAATTATAACAGACGAAGGTGGCTTATTAAGCCATGCCGCAATTATTAGCCGAGAGTTTAAGAAATCTTGTATCGTTGGCACAAAAATCGCTACAAAGGTCTTGAAAGACGGGGACTTGGTGGAGGTGGATGCGGATAAAGGGATTGTGAAAATAGTAAAAAAAAGATAAAAATTATCGTGGACAAAAAAATATTAAAAAAACAATGGTTTGTAGTCGAGGAAATTCCTCAAAACTGCTACTACATGATGGGAGTAGCAAGGTGTTTTGTTCAAGACTGGCCGCACTGGGGGCTTGGCGATTTTGTTAAACACTACATAACTGATTTTAATAAAAGTGACAGCCGAATGATTTATATAAGAAAAGAGTTTGATCAGGAAGCCGAATATTTAACCAATAAAATAATAAAAAATTCTGACTGGGCTCTTAAAAAACAAAGAGAAATTATTGATTATACTACAAAATCAATACAGTTTTGTAAAAAAACGCTAAAATCAAACCTTAAAAAATACAGCGACAAAGAATTAATTAAAATACACGATGAAATTGATCGTCTTAGAACCATAACACACGGAATAGGCGCTTCTATAACCTGGCATGTTGATGCTGACAAAGAAAGATTCAGTAAATATTTGATAAAATATATAGATAATCATATAAAGAAAAATAAGATAGATTTAAAATTAGCCGAAACTTTTAGTATTTTAACTACCCCAACAATATCTACCTTAGAAGAAAAAGAAGAAACGACCTTACTGCAAATAACTAAAGAAATTAAACAAAGCCAAAAAACTAAAAATTTATTTATTAGGGAAGATATAAAAGAAATAGGTAATAAATTGGCAAAAACAAACGAAGAGCTTTATAGAAAAATTAAAAATCTTCATAATAATTATTGCTGGTTAACTTATCAATATTTGGGCCCACCAAAATCCCTGGGAGAATATCTTCAACAAATCAAAACTCTACTTGAAGAGAATGTTAATATCAACAACCTTTTCAATGCAATTAAAAAAAGAAGTAAAGATGTAAAATTGCAACAAATTAAACTTTTTAAAAAATTAAACCTTGACAATAAACATAAAAAACTATTCCAAGTGGCTAGTAACTGTGTTCATATTAAGGGCTACAGAAAAAGCGCTTTATTTTTATCGATGTATACAATGGAAAAATTCTTTAAAGAAATGGGAAAACGCCTTGGTTTATCCTTAAATCAGCTAAGACAATTATTCCCCTGGGAAATAAAAGATGCTTTGCTGAAAAAATCCTTTACTGCTAATCAGCTTAATGACAGATATAATTTTGGACTTATATATCTAGATGGAAAAAAGTTAGAAATCCATACAGGAAAAAAGGCAAAAGACATTATAAATAACCTAAATTTAGAAAAAATTAAAAAAGAAGAAATTAATGAACTATCAGGGACCTGCGCTTGTCCGGGCAAGATTAAAGGAGTAGTAAAAATTATAAATATCCCACAAGATATGGAAAAAATGAATAAAGATGACATTTTAATCAGCATAACTACCAACCCTAATTTAGTGCCGGCAATGAAAAAGGCCGCAGCCATAATAACAGATGCTGGCGGACTCACCTGTCATGCAGCAATCGTTTCCCGCGAGCTGAAAATTCCCTGTGTTGTCGGCACAAAAATAGCTACTAAAGTCCTTAAAGATGGAGATTTGGTGGAGGTTGATGCGGATAGGGGAATTGTACGAATAATTAAATAGAGATTTGGCGGGGACCCGCCCTGTACTTCCTGAGTTTGTCGAAGGATAGTATTAGGGTAGATGTCAATAAGGGGATAGTGAAAAAAACTATAAAAATATGTTCACCAAAAAGAATTTACATCTTGGCCAGCATTTAATTGATTATCACGTGTATCAATTCATGTGTCCTTTTTATGGAGTCGCCAGGGATTTAAAGAAAAATTCTGGCGTAAAAATTGATACTTTTATTATGGTGAAAAAGAAACGGAATTTTTGGTTTTATATAAATTTACCTGAATGGCAAAAAACCGGCAAAGAATATTTTGAAATCGTAAAACAAAACCCTCAAAAAGCTTTAAGTATAATAAATAGAATTATCTCTTATTCAAGCAATCTTTTTAATTTCTGCAAGATCATTCCGTCAATTGACAAATTAAAAAAAATACCCGACAAAGAATTGAACAAAATTTATCAGGAATTTCACAAATGGCATCATGAGTTTTGGTCACTAGCAATGACACCCAATTTATTAGAAGTAGAAAATAGTCATTTGATTGATTATGTAATGGGTTTGATTGAACACAATAAAAACAAACTTAGTTGCGATTTGCCCATTTTCGAGATTTTAAATATTATTATTTATTTTGATGATAAAACTTGGATAGAGAAAAAAAATGAGGACTATTATAGATTGTTAATAGAATTGAAGAAAATGTCATACAATAAAAAAGGGTTGATTGATAAATTTTATAAAAAATATTGTTGGATGGAATACAATTGGTCGGGGCCAGTTCAAGACAAAAAAATTTTATTAGAACAAATTAAACTTGATTTAAAAAGAGCTGTGGACTATAGAAATGAATTAAAATCACTACACAGGGAAAGAAAAGAAAAATTAAAATTTAAAGCAGAATGCTTGGAAAAAATGAATCTAAATGCCCGAGACAAAATATTGGTAAAAGCATTAGAAAAATTGTATTTCAGCAAGGGCTATCGGATGGATTGTAGCTACTTTGCCTATTCCCAGATGGAGAGAGTCTTTCAAGAAATTGCCAGGCGATTACATTTAAGCATGAATCAGGCACGCAGCATATTACCATATGAAATGACAGATTATTTGATTAGGAGGAAAATAGACGAGGATAAGTTAAATGCTTTATATAATAAATCGGCTATTTTTTGGAATGGTAAGGAAGAAAAAATTTATTTAGGAAATAAAGCCAGAAAGTTTATTAAATCTATCACGGAGAAGGACTACGTGAAAGGAAAAGAAATTGACGAGTTAAAAGGTCAAATAGCCTTTCGAGGCAAGGTTAGGGGGATAGTTAAGATCATTAATGAGCGTAAAGAAATAAAAAAGTTTAAAAAGGGCAATATATTAGTTTCTGGTCATACTGATCCATCTTTGATGCCAGCTATTATTAGGGCGGCTGCTATTGTTACTAACTTCGGCGGGATGACTTGCCACGCCGCTATCGTTTCTAGAGAACTAAAAAAACCCTGCATCATCGGCACCAAGATTGCCACCAAGGTTTTGAAGGATGGAGATAAAGTTGAGGTCAACGCCAATAAAGGAATAGTTAGAAAATTATGACAAAATCCAAAAAAATAAAATGGGGACATAGCTATGCCCGACTCTCTTCTATCCATAAGTTGGATATTTATCTTTTGAATATGGAAAAAGAGCTAAAAAAATTCTTTTCTAAAGGAATGAACAATCTTTTAGCTATCGGCAAAAAGCATGATGTTAAGTGGCACTTTGACGATAATCAGTTTGATCAGCTTGGAGAGTTTGTTTTTAGAAAGACACTCAAAGATGTATCTCAAGGAACAAATCATATTCAAGAAATGATTAATCAATCGGCTCAAGCCATAAAAAAGATTATCAATTTTGATAAAGTAGATTTTAGTCTTCAGGATAATCCAGAATTACAACGCTCTTTTTCCAAATTCCTAGAAGCAATAGACAGTTCTTTACCCATAATCTACACCGCTCTTGTAATTGATAATCAATTATTTGAACATGCGAGAAAAATTCTATCCACGGTTTATAATGGTAAAGCGTTAAAAAACAATTTTGACATAGTTATAGCGCCTATTGAACCAAGCCCTGTAATTCAGATGGAAATTGATCTTTTGAAAATTTTAGCTAAGAAGAACAAAGGCGAACAATTGCGAAATGATTTAGGACGCATGCGTAAAAAATATTGCTGGTTTGGTATGCGATTTATAGATAATAAACCACTGACTGTAAAAGATTTGTCCGAGCGTCTTGCTGATTTAAAAAAAGATAAGTGGGAGAAACGTCTTTTAAACTATAAAAAAGAATACGATTTAAGAAAGAATGATTTTAACAAAATTATTTCCCAGTTTTCTTTAAAAGAAAAACGATTTTTTAAACTTGTGAATCAATACAGTACCTTAAGACACGAACGCGATATTTATCGCGGTTCAGCCTATTATTATGAATATTTTCTTTGTCAGGAAATCAAAAAGCGTTTTAAAATCTCGATATTGGATATAACCCTTTACGCCGTGGATGAATTTAAGAATCTTATTAAAACTGGAAGGAAGGTGGAAAGAAATAAAATTCAAAACAGAAAAAAGCACTTTGTCTATTTATTAATTAATGGAAAAAGAAAAATAATCGACCGACCTCAAGAAATAAAAAGGATTATAAAAAAATGCCTAAGAAAGCAAAAAACAGCAAAGCAAATAAAAAAAATAAGGGGGCAGGTTGCGTGTGCGGGCAAGGCGAAGGGAGTAGTAAGGATTATGCGTTTCAATACTCTCTATAAGGATTTGCGAAACTTCAAAAAAGGTGAAATCATGGTTACAGAAAGCACTAAGCCAGAATATGTTCCAGCCATGAAAAAAGCAGCAGCAATTATTACAAATGAAGGCGGGGTCACCTGTCACGCCGCCATCGTTTCCAGAGAACTAAAAAAACCCTGCATCATCGGCACCAAGATCGCTACCAAAGTTTTAAAAGACGGGGATTTGGCGGAGGTTGATGCGGATAAGGGGGTGGTGAGGATTTTGAATAGGAAATAGAGAATATATGATAAAAAACTTAAACAAAAAAGATTGGTATTATTGGGGCTACTGGAGTCAGTTTGTTTTATTTACATCGCCATGGCTTGAATCTGTTAACTCCGAGCCATATAAGAAAATGGGTTTGAGCAAAATTATTAAAGGAGATGCCATGGTTTTATCTGGGCATTATTATTATTTAAAGGACGATATTGATGCGGCTTGCAATATAGCAGAGAAAAAGGCGCAAAATCAAATTCAGTGGTTTAAAAAGTTCTTTACTATGTGCGAACAAAAAACAGAGCAAATGCTACAGTTGAAAGGAAGGAATGATTTTAGAAAGTTTGTAAATTCTATGGTTGATCATTTCGCCTGTTCGCTCCTCGTGGAGTTGCTTGATATTTGGTTGGAGGGCTATCTGAAAAAGCTTTGCAAAGAACACAATATTCCTATGATGGCATTGACTCTCAAAATGCAACCAAAAAAGAAGACTTTGTTAATGCAATATAATTCAGAACTTAAGAAGTTGAATCGCAATAACATAGACAGTTTTCTTAATAAATATAAATGGGTTGGCACCCATGCTCTAGAGGGTCGTCTTCTAACCAAGGAAAAGGTTTTAGACGAATTAAAATTAATCTCTAAAGATAAAAAACCAGAAAGGGTAACCAATATTAGAATTCCCAATGAGTTTAGGAAGTTAATTCCGATAGGTTCAGAATTAATATTTCATCGCTCAAACCTTATTGAAACAATAGATAAGGTTGCTTGTAGCTATCGACCAATAATGAAAGAGCTGGGTAAGAAAAATGGTCTTTCTTATTTTGATATTATTTCATTAACTCATTGCGAGGTTATTGATTTAATAGACAAAGGTAAAATTCCAGAAGATTTAAGAAAAAGGAAAAAGAAATACGGCATTACATTCATCAATGGTAAATATTCAGTTTTACTTGGCAAGGAGTTGAAAGAAGCGCTTAGTATATTTCAGCCAAAAAAGAGAATACAAGCTATGGAATTAGAAGGCATTATTGCTTATCCGGGCCATGTGAAGGGATTCGCTAAAATTATGCGTACAATAAAGGATGCTTCAAAAGTAGAAAAAGACGATATTATAGTTGCCGCCGAAACAACTCCGGAATATATATTAGCCATGAGAAAAGCAGCAGCATTTGTTACCAATCAAGGCGGAATTACATCTCATGCCGCAATTATTGCCCGCGAAATGAAAAAACCCTGCATCATCGGTACCAAGATTGCTACCAAAGTTTTAAAAGACGGGGATTTGGTGGAGGTTGATGCGGATAAGGGGGTGGTGAAAATATTAAAACAAAAAACTTAAAAAATATGAGCAGTAAATTACATCAAAAATCTTTATATAGATTTTTGTGGAGCGACAATTGTCCCCATTGGAATCTTGAGAGAAACATCGGTGCTCTTAGGAATTTCAGAAACATAATTTGGAATCAGCGAAGCGCCATGCTTCAGGTTTCAAGAGATAATAAAGTTTTGTGCTTTTTTTCTATAAAAGACTTGGAGAAAGACAAAAAAGACGGCAGATTGTATTTTGATGAGAAGTTTTCCAAAGAAATGATTAAGGGGTTGGAGAAGGGTTATGCTAATCATTGGAAATTTTGTCATTCCTTAAAAAAAGTTAATTTTTCTAAGTTATCAAAGAGACAGCTAATTAGCTATTTAATAAAAGGATTTAAATTTTGGTCTTTAATGATAAGTTATTTTCGAGCCACTCAAGCCGAGCCAACCCATCATTTAGTCCAGGCAGTAAAGCGCCATTTTTCAGATGATGATGCCTTTATCCTTATGCTTCCTACGGAATCAGATATTGTAAATAGAGAGCAGATGGATTGGCAAAAGTTATTAAAATATAAATATTCTGTAAAAAAACTATTAGACCATGCTGCAAAGTACCCCTGGTCAGTAATGAGACATTATACTTATGATGATGTCATTGAAACCTTGACCCAAAAATTTAACTACGAAAAAGGTGTTAAATTTAAAAATTTAATTGAAGAAAAACAAAAATTAAAACATAAACAAAAGAGGATTTTAAAGAATCATCCGGAGTTAAAGCCCGTAATTAAGTTAATACAGCGACTCGCTCTTTCCCGAATGGAAGTAAAATCTTGCTGGGGAGGAACCGATTTTTATTTAATTCCCCTATTTTCAGAAATAGCTCGAAGAAGCGGAGAATCGGTTCACGACCTAAGTAAGTACTATTTATTAAATGACATAAAGAAATTGTTGTTTGAGGGTAAGGGCTTGTTCGAAAAAGAAAAAAAGAGGCGAGGCAAATGCTTTGTGGGATTGTGGAAAAATAATAGGGCCATTTATAAATCAGGAGAAGAAGGTGAGAAATTGGCTAGAGCTGAACTAAAAGAACTTTATCGAGTAAAAGAGCAAAGAGTTATAAAAGGAATAGTTGCTAATCCTGGTCGGATAACCGGCATAGTAAGGATTTTAGAGGCAAATAATATTGAACAGACCAGGGCTTTGAGATATTCATTTCAGAGGGGGCAGATTTTGGTTACTCAAATGACCCAGCCCAGCGTTATGGATTTGGCCAGCAAGGCATCTGCTCTTATTACAGACGAAGGTGGTATGTTATCGCATGCTGCAATTATTTCCCGGGAATTAAAAATTCCTTGCATAGTTGGGACCCATCACGCCACTCAGGTCTTGAAAAACGGGGATTTGGTGGAAGTGGATGCTAATAAAGGGGTGGTGAGGATTTTGAGGAAATAATTATTAAAATAATTATTTTTTAAGATAAAAGACGGTTCCGCTCGGAACCGTCTTTCTATTAAAATCTGTTTATATTTTATTCTTGCCTTTCTTCTATTTTTTCAAGATCACTCACCATTTCTTCTAACTTTCTTTCAGCTAAATCGTATTCTTTCCCTCTAAATTTAACCTCGAGCGCCTTTTTGCCCTCGTTGTCAATAGTTGTGTCTACTTCAAATTGTTCTGCGGTTTTGAATCTCCCACCCATTTTTTCAGTTATATTCTTTCCCTCAGGATTTATAGGATCTTTTTCAATCTCTTCTTTTAAAGTAGTTGCTATAAACACATCCAGGGTGGGGCTATGTGACCCATTAATCAAGTCTACCCTGGAGTCATCATAGTAGCGTTTAGCCATTTTGCTATGAGTTAAAATATTTCTGGCAACTCTTGAAGCCATTTCATGTGGAGACATAGTGTCAGTATCAGGCTTCTCTTTTTCAAAACCCAGGTACCACTCAAGAGCCGCAACGCCCCCTTCTTCTTTGGTCTTTTTCTTCCACTCCGCTATAAAGTTTTTAGAAAGATTAGATAAGCCAAGTTCAAATCTTGTTCTTGCTTTATATTCCTTCTGAGACTTAGTTGCTTCCTGAATAGCTTTAGCGAAGTCACTCGCCCTTTTTACTTCGGAGTGATAGGGCTTTGGTCCTTTTTCTGAGGTTTCTAATGCCTCGCCAATTTCTTCAGCTTGTTTAAATCCTTCGGGCGCTAATTCTCCTTCTGGAGTTTTTTCCCCATGTCGATAATAAATATCTCTTTGAAAGATATTTTTCCCGAATTCCTTTTTTTCTGGCGTTGGTTCGATTTTTTCGATCATAGTTTTTTCCTCCTTTTAATTATTACACTTTCCATTATATCATATCTAGAAAAATTTTGCAACAGTTTTTCAATAAAAGGGTTGTGAGGATTTTAAAGAAGAAATAAAAAAACTTGCAAAAATTGTAAAATGGTCGTATATTGAAGAAAGATAGTTTACAAATAACAATAAAGACTTATGGAAAAAATCAAACAATTAGAAAAAATGGAAGAAAAACAACTAAAACGCCTGGAGGGCGAAGAACTTAATCAATACATTCAGAAAATTTCACCAGAAATAAGTCCACATTTAAGATCTCGACACGGGCTTTCTCAAGAAGGAATTGACTATATTGTGTATGATCGAGCCACCAAAACCTCTGAATTAGCCCCAAAAGTCATTCCAGAGAAATTAAAGAAACAAGGCTGGAAATTAGATGTTTTATCTTCTGATGATTTTGAAGGTATTACTGAAACCAGATATTTTATAGAGAAACATATGGGGACTCTTCCTGAAGACGAGGATTATAGTGCTTTTATGCGCAAAGTAAAAAAGGCTAAACCTGGATCAGCCCATGCGCACGATGAACACAGGCATTTTATGACTGTCAAAGAAAAAGAGGATGTTATTGCCGCATTAGAATATCTGGAGCCTTATCCAGGAGATAGCTATGGCAGAAAGGAATTAATAACCCTGCAACATATAGTTACAGACAGGGAGCATAGCAAAAAGTTCTTTAAAGAAACAGGATTTACTCTTGGCGAGTGGTTATCTTTACAAATTTTAAATGAGCTTCGAGAAAAAGGTGCTAAGCAAGTAAGATTTTCAGCTAATCCCGAGGGCGAACAACTAATGCGACGTTTGGCAAAACGCCCAGAAGTAGAGGCAGTTATAATTCCTAAGCGAACAACTGAAGATTCTAGCTTTATCGCTTTTAATCAAGACGTCATTCGTATTTGATGAAGTATAAGAACAAAATTAGGATTTAGAAAACGGCCTACAGGAGATGAGGCCGTTTTGTTTTTATTTTTTAGAGAATGTTTATTGTTTTAACTTCTTTTTTCTATTTTTTCATCTAATTCATCTCTTTCTTTAATAATTTCATCCAGGATTTCTGGGGGCACCTCTATATTTTCTTTTTTATTGTCTATCTCATATTTAATCTCTAATTTCATACCTTCTGGAGTATTATTTATTTCAACTCTGAAACCCTCTCCTTGCTTAAACCCACCTCCAATTGCTTTTACAAATTCATCCCTTTCCTTTTCTCCTTTAGTTTTTTCTAGAACTTTAGCTAAAAAGGCCCCAGGATTACTTAGGTGTGTTCCTAGATAACGTTCCATTTGGTTATTATATGGAGCATATTTTTCAGGATTTTTCTTCACTATTTTGTCAAAATTTGGAGCTATTTTAAGATATTTTGTAATTAGTTCTGATAGATCACCAGCTGCTCTGGAATAGGTGGTTGATTCGCTATCTTTTAGTTCTATCGCATCTTTGTCACTTTCGTAAATTAGATGTTGCATCGTTTTTCCCTCTAAATAGGCTTGATGAAGTTTTTCTCCAGCTGGGCCACTAACATTAAAGTCAAGTCGAGGATCAGAGATAATCTTTTTACCATATTTTTGCTCTGAATTTATAATTTCTTCTATTTCTTCTAAGCTCATTTCTGGAGTAATTTTTTCTTTTTCAGCTAGCATAACCCTAGCTGCTGTTTCTTGGGTTCTTTTTCTCGGACTACCAACAGATAAAGCTACTTCGGGCTGGGAGTGCATTTCTTTACCCCTTTTTGTCATTTGTTGTCTTCCTTCCTTGGTTAAGGGCAAAGCAATTTCTTCTTCTATGTCCTCTTCTGGTGCCTCTCCTCGTTCATATTTTGTTTTTTCTCGTTTTCCATGCCTAAAAAATTCCAAAATAATTCTACTGGTTGGTTGCTCTTTAGGTTCTAGTTTTTGTTCAAATTTTTCTTTCATACCTTTTAAATCATATCATCTTAAGAAAAAAATTGCAATGGCTTGAATAAGGGGGTCAGAAATGGTATATTAGTTATATATGGCGCAAGAATTTACTCTTCCATTTTCAAAAATTTCAAAAAAAGATGCTAAGATTGCCGGAGGCAAGGGGGCTTCGCTTGGAGAAATGGCAAATGCTGGGTTTGAGGTACCATTGGGATTTGTGGTATCGGCCAGTGTTTTTGAAAGATTTTTAGCAAAAACAGATGTTAATGTAGAAATTGATGCGATGTGGGATAGGATAAATATTGAGAGCATTGAATCAGTTGAAGAAAA
>JAUWHN010000026.1 GCA_030605865.1 Candidatus Portnoyibacteriota bacterium | reverse complement strand
AAGAATATTAAAAAAGCTATAGATAGTCTGAAATCTGCTATATATATATATGAAACCTTTAACCTTTAATCAAATGGAGAAAATGGTTCCGATTTTCTTCTGAAAATCGAGAATTCTCGATTTTGTCTGGACAAAATCGGACCGAATACTATGAGTGCAAAAATATTAAATTTAAAACAGATGGAAAGAATGGCCAATGTAGTCAGGCAGGATATTATTAAGATGCTGGTCAAGGCTGGCTCCGGTCATTCAGCCGGTTCTTTGGGCATGGCCGATGTTTTTACTGCCTTATATTTCAGCGGGGTTTTAAAACATAATTCCCAAAAACCCGATTGGGCAGAAAGAGATAGAGTAGTTTTATCCAATGCTCATATTTGTCCTGTTCAATATGCGACTTTAGCGCGCGCAGGTTATTTTCCAGTCAAGGAGCTTGGTACTTTAAGGAAATTGGGTAGTAAGCTTCAAGGTCATTCTCATCGAGCCTATTTGCGGGGAGTTGAAAATAGCGGCGGCCCAGTTGCTCACGGCACCTCAATGGCTGTTGGTATGGCTTATGCAGCTCGGATGGATTTTCCAACAGGAAAACCAGCTTATCAAGTTTATGGTTTAGTTGGTGATGGTGGGCAGAACGAAGGACAAATGTGGGAGTCAGTAATGTTTGCGGCAAAATATAGATTAGATAATTTAACTTATATAATGGATAGAAACAATATTCAGATTGATGGTTATACAGAAGATGTTATGCCGTTGGAACCGCTTAAGGATAAGTATGAAGCCTTTAATTGGCACGTCATAGAAGTTGATGGTCATAATATTGAAGCTATTGTTGATGCTCTAAATGAAGCCAAGTCAGTTTTCGGCAGGCCGGTAATGATAATTTGCCATACTATTCCCGGCAAGGGAGTTGACTTTATTGAGTGGGAGTATGCCTGGCACGGTAAAGTCCCCAAACCCGAAGAGGCCCGAAAAGCCCTTCATCAATTAAGAACATTAGGAGGGAAAATTATAAGTGAAGCAGACTAATTAGCTTTTTAGGGATTAGCTTTTTAGCTTTTTAGGCATCTAAGAAGCTACAAGCTACAAGCTAAGAAGCTGAAATATGATTAATCCAAAATCTTTCTTAGTCAAAAATTTAATAGACCAAAAGAAACTTAAGGCTATACCTACAAGAGATGGTTACGGTGAAGGATTAATTGAGCTTGGCAAGATAAATAAGGATGTAGTTGTTCTTTGTGCGGATATAAGCGACTCAACCAGAAGTGGTTGGTTTAGAGATGCTTTTCCCGATAGATTTATTGAAACCGGAATTGCCGAACAGAATATGATGGGTGTAGCTGCTGGCTTGGCTCTTTCAGGCAAGATTCCTTTTGTTTCCACTTATGCTGTTTTTTGCCCCGGCGTTAACTGGAGCCAGCTGCGAGTTTGTGTATGTCAAAATGATGCTAATGTTAAATTAACCGGTGCTCATGCCGGTGTTTCCGTGGGTCCCGATGGCATGAGCCATCAGGCATTGGAAGACATTGCTATTACTCGCTGCTTACCCGGATTAGTGGTTTTAGCTCCTTGCGATGCCATCGAAACCAAAAAAGCCACTTTAGCAGCAGCTAAATATAAAGGGCCGGTTTATTTGCGTTTTGCCCGGGAAAAAACTTCGGTTTTTACTACTGAAAATACTTCTTTTGCAATTGGTAAAGCTGAAATTTTTCGAATTGGAAAGGATGTAACAATTATTGCCTGCGGGCCCTTGGTTTATAATTCCTTAGTGGCAGCTGAAAAATTATCTAATAGAGGCATTGATGTTGGAGTAATAAATAACCATACGATTAAGCCAATAGATGAAAAAACAATTATTAGAGCAGCCAAAGAAACCAGGGCTGTTGTGACCGTAGAAGAACATCAGGTAATGGGCGGTATGGGTTCGGCTGTAGCTGAAGTATTAGCTAAGAATTGTCCGGTGCCGATTGAAATGGTTGGAATACAGGATAGATGGGGAGAATCCGGAGAATCGGATGAACTGATTGAGCACTTTGGTTTGGGAGTGAATGGGATTGTGGAGGCAGTGAAAAAGGTAATAACTAGAAAATAGTTAATAGAAATTAGAACCAGTCAGACTGGTTAGAAAATGGAAAGAAAAGACAACAAGGGATTTACTCTTATAGAATTATTAGTGGTTGTTGCCATCATTGGTCTTTTAGCAAGTATCATTATTGTAACTTTGAATAGTACACGGATCAGGGCGAGGGATGCAAGGAGGTTAGCTGATATGAAAACAATAATTCTTGCTTTAGAGATGTATTATGACGATCGCGAAGAATATCCAGAAGAAAATTCAAGTGACGGTAGCTGGGAAAATAGTTATGAAGATGGTGGAGATTTTATTGATTTTTTGAAAGATCAAGGGTATTTGAGTATAGTACCTGTTGATCCAATAAATTCAGGAACCACATATTATAGTTATTATGTTTATAGTGCTGGTTCTTCCGGATGTGATTCCTCCAGAGGAGAATTTTATGTTTTAGGAGTTAGAGACATGGAAACCAGTGGTCGGCCTCATTCTCAGAGTCCTAGTTGGAGTTGCCCCGGCCGAAATTGGCAGGGTGAGTTTGATTGGGTAACCGGGAGATTTGAGCAATAATGTTTATAAATAAAATCATGAGCTTTAAAGACTTTTTAAAAATAACTCGAGGCAAGATTATTTTAACAGTTATTATATCCTTTCTTGCAGTTTATTTTAGTATATTTATGGTTAAATTAGGGGCCGAAATAGATAGGGGTATAGAAGTCAGCGAATTGAAAGTTAAAGCGGTTCAGGTCACAGAAATAATCTTTACCATCCCATTTTTTTTAATTACGGGATATACAATCTCGATATTTTTTTCGGGGCAGATTAGCAGCTATCTTTCGTTTGGAGATATGCTGTTTATATTTTTGTTATTTCTTATATTAATATTTTATTGGTATTTTCTTTCCTGTCTAATAGTTTTTGTTCACGAGAGATTAAAAATAAAGTTGAGTCAAGTTTCTCAAAAATCCCGGGACCCATATGATTACTAATTCTTAATTTGTAGTCCATGTACGATATTATCACAATCGGTTCAGCAACCAGGGATGTGTTTTTGAGCTCAAAGCATTTTCAGGTTATTAAAAGTCCAAAGTTTTTTACTGGCAAGGCCGAGTGTTTTACTTTGGGTACAAAAATTCCTGTTGAGGATATAGCTTTTACTACCGGCGGCAGCGGAACTAATACCGTTACCACATTTGTCAGACAAGGATTTAAAGGAGGAGCAATTGTCAGGGTAGGGGATGATTTAGGCGGCAGCGCTATAATTGAAGAATTAAAGAAGGCAAAAATCGATACCAGTTTTGTTCAGGTAGATAAAAAGAATCATACTGCTTATGCAGTGATTTTAATTGTTTCTACCGGTGAAAGAACCATTTTGGTTTTTCGAGGAGCTGGTGAAAAGTTAAACGATAAAGAAGTAAATTGGTCGAAAGTAAGAGCAAGGTGGATTTATCTGGCTTCTTTGGGTGGAAATCTAAATTTTGTCAAAAAAGCCGTGGTAATTAAAAAGAAATATAAAATAAAACTAGTTTGGGCCCCCGGAGGAGCAGATTTGCGGCTGGGCTTCAAAAAGCTCCAGCCCTATCTTAAATTTATTGATGTTTTCAGCTGTAATCAGGAAGAAGCAGCTAAGCTTTTAGGAATTTCTTATAAAAAAGAAAAGCAGATTTTTAAAAAGTTTGATGAAGTTATTGAGGGAATTGCCGTGATGACCAAGGGTCCCAGAGGGGTTTCGGTCTCCGATGGTAAATATTTATATAAAGCAGAGGTTTTTAAAGAACAAAAAGTAATGGATAGGACCGGAGCCGGAGATGCTTTTGGCTCCGGCTTTGTAGCAGGATTGGTTCAGACCAACAAAATAGAAGAAGCTATTCGTTTAGGAACTGCCAATGCCACTTCAGTGGTTGAGTATGTCGGAGCCAAGGAAGGGATATTAACAAAACAAGATTTTAGAGACAAAAGATGGAAAAAATTAGAAATTAACAAAAAACCTTTATGAGCGTCCATGAAAAATTAGCAAAAATTTTAAGAACTACAACGGAAGTTATTTTGGACATGGAGAAGAAAATGGAAAGAAGCACTGGTAATAGAGGAATATTAGAGGGCGTTATTAAAGAGAATGATGAAACTGTTAAAGGGAAGTTAGAGAAGTTAGGCCTAAAAAAGGGTTCTTCAGCCGGAGAAGTTCTTGAGGCTCTTTTAAAGAAAACAGAATATAATGATAAAGCTCTTTTCAAACTATTTAAAAGTCCTGAATTTATCACTACTTCCGGTTGTCGAATTTTAATCGGTGCTACGGCCGAACTCGTTGGAAAGACAGTTGGCTTTTTTTTGAAAAAAGAAAAAGCTGAAGAACTTTTGCGAAAAAATCCGCCTCAAAATATTATAAAAACCTTAGGATATAGTGGTATAGACGAGCTTTTAAAAAAGGAAAATTTATTAGAGGTTTTTAGTGCCTTGCGATTTGCAGAGGATCCTCGTTGGCTTAATAATGTGTTTTTTAAACCTTATGAAAGTCTAACAAAAGAGGATTTTGAAGAAAGGAAGATTGAAGTAAATGTTCTTTCGGAAAAATGGTTAAAAGTAGGCAAGAAATTTATTGGTCACAAGCTTCATCATATTAGTCATTTAAAAGAACT
>JAUWHN010000005.1 GCA_030605865.1 Candidatus Portnoyibacteriota bacterium | reverse complement strand
TTCAAGCTTTGCCCGTCCACAAGTATCTCCCCTGCGCTGGGTTCTTCTTCTTTGAGTAATAGTCTTAAAAGGGTGGTTTTTCCTGCCCCGGACTGGCCAACAACAGAAATAAATTCTTTAGGCTTAATTCTAAAGCTTACATTCTCTAAAGCAATTGTCTGCTCTGCATTAATGGGATATATTTTAGATATATTTTTGAAGTTTATCATATTTAAATCTTGATTTCTGCTTCTATAAATTTATCTAATTCTCCGTCCAAAACCCCTTCAACGTCATTTGTTTCTACTTTTGTCCTTAAGTCTTTAACCATTTTATAAGGATGGAGGACGTAGGAACGGATTTGGTTTCCCCATTCAGCTGCCACTTGTTTTCCTTGAATTTTTTTCTTCTCGTTTTCTTGTGTTTGCAGCTGCTTTTGGAATAATTTTATCTGTAATAGCTTCATTGCTTTCTTTTTGTTGGTGCCCTGAAGCCGCTCTGATTGGCAAGCTGCTACAATGCCGGTTGGAAGATGAGTAATCCGAACAGCTGATTCGGTTTTATTAACGTACTGGCCGCCAGGGCCAGATGCTTTATAAGTATCAATTTTTAAATCCTCGGATTTAATTTTTTCCGTTAGTTGGTGTCCGTTGGCCGACGAACTGAACTCCGGTAAAATCTCTATTAAAGCAAACGAAGTGTGGCGTAAATTATCAGTATTAAAAGGCGAAAGTCGAACCAACCTATGAACCCCGGCCTCTCCTTTCAAATAACCGTAAGCATAGGATCCGTTAAGTTCTAAAGTTACATTTTTAATACCTGCTTCCTGGCCAGCAGTAATATGAATGACCTGGGCTTTAAATTTGTGTTTTTCAGCATATCTTAGATACATCCGTAAAAGCATCTCGGCCCAATCTTGGGCATCAACGCCTCCGGCTCCGGCACGAATAGACATTATAGCATTTTTCTTATCATACTTGCCAGAAAGAAAAACTTTTATCTCTTCTTGTTCAAATTTCTTCTGAAGCTGGTTAAATCGATCTATTTCTGGTGATTTTTCAAGCTCCTCCAAATCCTTTTCTAATTTTTCCCAAAAATCTACTTGCTCTTTTAAATCAGCTAATTCCTGGCTGATTTCTGCTGCTTTTTGGGGATTATCCCAAAACCCGGGTTCTTGAACCAAAATTTCTAATTGGATAATTTTCTCCTTTTTCTTTTTTAAATCAAAGACAGTCCTTCGCCTGAAGGATTTTTTCTTTTAGTTCATCAATTTTTTCTTTTATTTCCATATCTATAAACTCAACCTTGAACTAATTGTACTACATTTGATACAAACTCACAAGAAGCCGGCAGTCTGATTCGAACAGACGACCTGAGCTTTACGAAAGCCCTGCTCTACCACTGAGCTATGCCGGCAAAAGCGGGCCGCCCTAAATGGGCGAGCCTCGCTCGACGAAGCTGAGCGGGATACGAGAATTGAACTCGCGTCTCTTGCTTGGGAAGCAAGCGTACTACCACTGTACTAATCCCGCAAAAATAGCCCCGAGGAGAATCGAACTCCTGTTTTAAGGTTGAAAACCTCATGTCCTAACCACTAGACGACGGGGCCAAGTAACATTGTTAAGATAGCAAAAATACCCAAAAATAGCAATAAAAATCGTCCCGCAGTACTATGGGACGATTTTTGTAAATACTAAATTTTATACTAGATTTAAATCTAATATTCTTCGCATTTAATCTGGTAAAAACTCTTTGAATGATCGCAGGACGGACATTTTTCCGGGGGCTGCTTTCCAAAATGAACATAACCGCATTCTCGACATACCCATTCAACTTCCCTGTCTTTTTTGAAAACAGTTCCAGCCTCTACTTCTTTCAATAATTTCTTAAATCTTTCCTCGTGATGCTCCTCTGCTTTAGCAATTGCTTTTAGACGACCAGCGATTTTACCCAGACCTTCTTCTTCAGCAACTTTGGCAAATTCCGGATACATTTCCCTGTATTCATAATTTTCTCCGGCAATTGCTGTTTTTAGATTTTCAGCAGTGTTGCCATAAACTAACGGAGCAGCTGCTTCAACTTTTATCTCGTTTGTGTCTTCCTTAAGTTCCTGAATGTGCTCAAACAACCTTTTAGCATGTTCTTTTTCATTGTCAGAAGTAATCAAAAATATCTCGGCAATCTGCTCATATCCTTCTTTTTTAGCAATCTTGGCATAAAAAGTATAACGATTTCTCGCCTGGCTTTCACCGATAAATGCTTTGGTTAAATTTTCTAATGTTTGTTTCATAGCATTTTATTATTTTGTTATTTTTATTTTAACCCGACCTTTTGTATATTCTTTATAACGCCATAAATAACGACTTTCTTTTTATTTCTTTCTGCCCACCAGATGTCACCATGAGACCAATGCCAAAACTCTTTTGAATAGTTAGACAAACCGGCTTTGCGTAAAGCATCAAACATAATTTGTCTATTTTTTTGAATATAAGCCGGGAGTTTCGGCTGGAATGACTTGGCGTTTTCTTGATAGGTCAGCTTGGAACTTTTCATGGAAACTTTTCTGTTATTTTTCCAGAGTCTTAAATCTACTGCTCCGCCGGTCATATGGCCAGAGGCATATTTGCCTTTATGCGGAGCAATGTATTTTTTAACCTCCTTAATAATTTTAGTTTTAGGCCAAGACGGATATTTTTTAATAAAATCTTTTACAAACCATTGAAAGATTTCTTCTTGTACATGCTGCGGCCTCCAAGCATCTCCAATAATAAAGGTCATGCCTTTTGGTAAATGACTTTTTGCCTGACAAACCATTTTTGCCACTGTTTTTCTTAAATGAGCTGTTTTTTCCTTTTTTATTCTGCGAGAACCTAAATCAATGATTAAATCGGGACATAATTTTTTTATATCAACCATCGGCTCTCCGCATTCCTTAATTTTAATCATAGTAATTGAT
>JAUWHN010000008.1 GCA_030605865.1 Candidatus Portnoyibacteriota bacterium | reverse complement strand
AAACTGCATATTACTTTCCTAAAAGCATCCTCAATTCTCCCGGATCTAAAGAATACAACTCCGCGTTCTCTAAACTAATTTCCCCCTTATGAACCAGGGCAGACAAAGATTTATTTAAAGAAACCATTCCTTCGTCAGCAGATGTTTCAATAACTAAATCTATTTGATGGGTCTTGCCTTCCCTGATTAAATTACGAATAGCTGAATTTGCAAACATTATCTCAACAGAGGGAATTCTCCCTCCGTCTATCCGGGGTATTAATCTTTCCGAAACAACTCCAACCAAAGTTGCTGCTAACTGGATTCTTGCCTGATTCTGGGCAGCAGGCGGAAAGCTGTCAATGATTCTATCAATAGTTTGAGCTGCATTATTAGTATGCAAAGTAGCAAAAATAAGATGGCCGGTTTCAGCTGCAGTAAGAGCAGTAGAAATAGTTTCTAAATCCCTCATCTCACCAACCATAATCACGTTGGGGTCCTGCCTAAAAGAAGAACGAAGAGCCTGATGAAATCCTGCGGTGTCAAATCCCACCTCCCTCTGGTCAATGATACAACGGTCCTGGGTAAAAACATATTCAATAGGATCTTCAATAGTAATAATATGGTCATTACGAGTATGATTGATTGTATCAATCAAGGATGCCAATGTAGTGCTTTTGCCGTGCCCAGCCGGACCCACCATCAGGAAAAACCCCTGGTTGTGGTGAGTGAAACGCTCTAAGGCATCGGGAAGATTTAACTCCTTAAGAGTTCTTATTTTAACGGGCAAAAACCGCAAAGCAGCACTCATATATCCTTGTTGAAAAAAGACATTAACCCGAAAACGAGCCTTGTCTTTATAGGAATAAGAAAAATCAATTTCCTTTTGTTTTAGAAATTTATCTTTTTGCTCGTCAGTTAAAAGAGCAAAAATCAATCCCTGGGCGCGCTCGGGAGTAATAATTGGCCGTTTGACCAAAGGAATCAACTCCCCGTCAATTCTCAAGGTGGGATGTCTGGCTACTGAAATATGAAGGTCAGAGGCATTTTGCTTGCCTACTGTCTCCAAAAGTTCATATAGTTCTGGTTGATATTCTTTTGCCATAAATTAGCTTGTAGCTTGTAGCTTGTAGCTTTTTAGGAATAAATCCTAAGAAGCTAAAAAGCTAAGAAGCTAAAAAGCTGGATTACTTACTCTCCACTGCCTTAGCTACGTCTTCAAAATTTACAATTCCCCTCAGGGATTTAACTAACCCATCCTGAAGCATATTAACCATTCGCTGTTTTTCCATTTCTTCTTTAATTTTAGTTTCGGAAGGCTCGGTTACAAGAATCTTCTCAAGCTGGGGAGTCATATAAAGCATTTCAAAAATACCTATTCGGCCCATGGTCCCTTTCGGACAAGTTTTTGAAACCTTGGACATATAAAACTTATCACCCTGCGGGTGACCAGCCGTAGGCTGGTAAGACTTCAAAGCCTTAATATCTTTCTTTTTAATTTCCTTAACTTGCTCATCTACAAGCTTTTTCATTTTCGGAGAAAGTGTCATTAATTGTTTGCTGTCCGGACAAAGTTTTCTCACCAATCTCTGGGCTACTGCCAAAATAAGGGTTGGAGAAATCAAATAAGGGTCAATCCCCATATCTATAAGCCGGGGGATTACTCCCAAGGCATTATTGGTATGAAGGGTGGAAAGAACCAGGTGACCGGTTAAGGCAGCATGGATTGCTAAGGCTGCTGTTTCATTGTCTCGAATCTCGCCAACCATAATCTTGTCCGGATCCTGACGGAGAACATGACGCAATCCAGTGGCAAAACTATAACCAATCTCCGGACGAACCTGGGATTGATTAACTCCTTCAATATAATACTCAATCGGATCTTCTAAGCTAACTATATTTACATCCTCCTTGTTAAGTATATTTAAAATAGAATAAAGAGTGGTAGTTTTACCCGAACCAGTGGGCCCGGTAATTAAGATTAATCCAAAGGACTTATTAATAGCTTGTTTTAAAATCTTAAGATTCTTTCCTTCAAGACCTAATTCCGAAAGTCTTCGCAATCCTACCGAAGGATCAAGAATTCTCATTACCACTTTTTCCCCGGCATAAGTAGGAAAAGTTGAAACCCGAAAATCAATTTTCCATTTGCCAATACTGGTATAAAATCTGCCGTCCTGGGGTATTCTTGTTTCATCAATTTTAAGATTGGAAAGTATTTTAATCCTGGAAACAACTGCCGAATGAATCTTTACGGGCAAAAGAAGGCTGGTATGAAGTATACCATCTACCCGAAATCTAACTTTTAGACTTTTTTCGGTTGGCTCTATATGAATATCAGAGGCCCTTTCTTCAATAGCATGATTCAAGATTGTAGCAACTACCTTGGTTATGGGAGCTTCTTCAGCCAATTTCTCTATTTTCTCTACTCTTTTTTCTTTCTTAAAAACTATTCTCTCTTTTTTTAGCTCTCTCTCTAATTCGGTCAAAGCTTTTTCAACTTCTCCTTTCAATGAGGTATATTGTTTTAAAGCTTCCTTAAAATCAGTTGCTGAAATTAAATAAATTTTTGGGGTAAGATTGTTCCGGTGGGCAATGAACTTCAAGGCCTCTCGGGCTTCAACGTCTTCCGGACTAATCATTCCTACTTCTAAAATTTTCTTTTTTGGGTCAATATGAATTGGGGTGAATTCATAATGCTGAACCGCTTCAATGGGAATTAACTTAAAAACCTCCGGCTTTATCTTTTTGTCAACTAAGCTTTTAAGAGGAATTTTTAAAAGCTCTGATTTTAAACGGTAAAAATCTTCCTCTTTAACTATCTTGCTTTCCAGTAAATAATTTTCCAAAGGAATCCCTTTTTTTTCTGCTTCTTTTCTTAAAGAATCTAAAACAAGGGGGTCAATTAACCTTTTTTCTACTATGTAGTCAATGAGAGTTTTTTTAGCCATATTAATACGATTCTAACGGATTCTCTCGGCCGCTTTCTCCAATGGTCACCGGTAACAATCCATGAGACCTTAAAGATTTAAATAAAGCATCATCCAGGGCGCTTAAGTCTAATCTAATTTCCTTAAGCCGTTCTTCAATAGGCAAAGGAGCTATTCCCCCCTTGGGAGGAATATATTCCTCATCGGTCGGTTGTTGAAAATTTGAATACCAAACAAAGGCAGTAATAACAAGAACTACTGCTAATACTATAATTAAAACTTTCTGACGCTTTAGTTGTGCTAAAGGCTGAGCCATATTATCGATAGTAGACTTCCAAACTCACGGCAAAAGTATGGGTCGGAATCCCTGCTTCTTCTCCTTTCTCTGCTTTTGCCGAAGAAAAACTAATAGATTTTATGTCCATTAAACGAATATTATACTCCAGCGCCTTTAAAAAACTCTTAAAAGACTGATAGCTGCCGGTTAAACTTAGAGACACTTCCAAGTTTTGATGGGTTCTTAAGGCCCCGACTTCAGCAACAGCAGTTTCTTCTTCTGCTTCTCCTCCCCAGGTTACTTTACCGGTTTTTTTAGCTGTTTCAACCTGGCTAAACCTAAGATTCCCCAATATCAAGCCATTCTCCGAAACTAAGGCTTCAAATTGAACAATTAAATTAGGAATATCTGCCGAGGGCGGCAAAACATAATACACTTTATTAATTTCCTCTTCCTTGCTTTCATAAATCTCCTTTAGCTGTCCGACCTTAACTAAAAGTTCTTTCTTTTCTTCTAAAAATTGCTCGTATTTTTCAATTTCATTCTTAAGAAAACCAACTTTATTATAAGCCGGCAAGTCAAAAAACATTATAATAGCCACAAGAGCAACAAGTAAAATTATAGTTATGATACCCTTCATTTTAATAAAATTTCCCCTAAAAAAGTAACGCTCAATCCAAACCCAATCCCTCCTTCAGTGCCCAGATTTATTCCGGATAGTTTGATGTTGGAAACCAATTCATCCCGGCTAAAACTTACCATCTGCTTGGCTAAATAAGTATAGCCCGAAGTATTCCCGCTAAGAGTTAAATCAACAGAACCATCGTCTTTTAAGCTTGCGTTGAAATTAGAAAAGCTTACCTGGGGCAAAGTAAGAGATTCAAATTCAGAAAAAACATTTGACCAATAAACATGATTCTTTAAAATATTGCTTAAACTATTTAAAGCTGCCTCTAAAGAAATAACTTTTTCTTCAAATTTGGTATCTCTCTGCCTGTTTATTTCTTCGGTCTGTGTCTGAAGTTCCGAGAGTCTCTCGGTTAAAGATTTATTATAATAGAATAAGCCTCCGTAAACTATGAGGCTTAAGACTAATAATCCAATAAGTAAAATTCCTATTTTTGAAAAAATAGTTTTAAAACCAACTTTCTCTTTCCCATAACTTTTTGGAATTAAACCAATATCTTCAGGCATATTTACAATTCCCTCATTGCCGCTCCTGCTGCCACGGCAAATCTGGGGGCAAGCTCTTTAAGAATTGGATCAAGAAGAGACAAACGAACTACCCGCGCCCAAGGATTAGCTACTTCAATATTGAGCTTCAATCTTTTCTTTAAATGCTCTTCTAACCCAATCAAGCCGCCGGAACCGCCGCTTAAAATTAACTTAGTTACCTTTCTTTTTGTTTTTCTTTGATAGCTGTCAATCATTCTTTCCAGCTCCAAAACTATTTTGTCAACAAAAGTCAAAAGAATATCCCTAAGTTCTTTTTCCGCTCCCAATCCTCCAGCGCCTAACCCGCTTTCCCTTTTATAGGATTCTGCTCTTCTAAAATCAATGCCCATCCCATGAGCAAGGGCTTTTGTTAGCTCGCTGCCGGCAATATCAAGACTATGGCTCATTTGAATAAAACTTTTATCCACAACCGTAAAAGAAGTTGAACGAGCACCAAAATCTAAAATGCAAATAGTGCTTGGATCACTGCCAACGAGCGAACGGATATAACTAAAGCTTTCTAATTCTAAAGCCAGAAGCTTTAATTCCAGGGCCTTGGCAATCCGCAAATATTTAGCAATCACTTCTTTAGGAACCGCTATTAAAATAACCCGGAATTTTGTCAGCCCCTTTTTCCCTGCCTTGCCCGCAGACAGGCCTCCTTCCAAATCTACTATTGTTTTATTGATAACCTTCCAATCTATTCTTACTTCGGATAAAGGAATGGGAATATGACGCTTTGCCTCAAAAACTAAAGCGCGCGGTAATTCTTTTTCTAACATTGGTGGTAAATCTGTTACACTGACAAAACTGGAGAAAACCGGAATAGACATCACTGCATTTTTAGTAGTAGCACCAGTCTCCTTAAGCAACTCTTTAACCATTTCAATCACGTGGGCCTCTAATATCTTTAAAGATTTAGTCTGAAGAGGATCGTTTAATCTTTCCAGATAACCATAAGTTTGAAGTTCACCATAAGTTTCCAGTCTATATCTATTCTCGCTGCGCTTTAATTGTACCACCTTTATTGATGACGTACCAATGTCAATACCTATACAAGTTTTCGGCTTTCGCTGAAAAATGCTAAGCATATTTTTATTACCTCGGTATTATCTCCTTCCACCACGGCAGGGGTTCGCGGACAATAATAATCTCATAAGGAGGAGGGGTCTCGCAGGAATAAGCTTCGGGGTTGCCATCAGTAACCCTCAACTTCACCTCCCATTTGCCTTTGTCAGAAAAGCTTACTACTGGATTCTCAAGAGTAAGTGCATCGCCTTTATCCAAATCCCAATTTACGTCGCCGCTTCCTTCTTTAAGGGTAAAAGTCCAGTTATAGCTATCACCAAATGTCACTGTAGTACATTCTCTCCCCTCAATATAAGTAGTGCTATCGTAACAAGTACTTAAATCTCTAAAACTAACGTTTTCTTCAGCGCTGGGCTGATTCGGCGCGTAGCTAAAGAGAACATTAGGATAAGCATGAAAAGGAGTGGTGAAACTAACTACTGAAGACCAATCAGACCAGTGCTCATCGCTATCTTTCACTTTTATCCGCCAGTAATAAGTTGTGTTCCACTCAAGATCATCGTCCACCATATCTGCCTCGATAACAGTATAGGTAGTTGAATCAGTATAGGCTATTTTCTCTAATTTAAGCGGGAACTCAAAATCGCTGGACCCCTCCACGTCTATTTGAATGTGGTAAGCTGTTTGAGGATCGGTGCCAGGAGGAACATTATCAGGATCAGAATAGGTCCAGGAAAGTTTAGGATGGAGAGAATCTTTACAATAATAGAACGTATCCACAGGATTGAGCTCACTACCTTTGGGCGAGAAATTGATGTCAACTATAGGAAAAGGAGGCATTGGGGTTCCGGGAGGTGCACAGCCGGCCGGCGCGTCATCATCAACAACACCATCGCCATCAGGAAAGGGGTCATCATCACACTCATCACAAAAAACATTAAAACTAACCCAACCAACTACATCACTGCCCCAGGCCCAGCCGCAAAATCTTTTAGTATCTAGATTAACTGATACCTGCTCGCCTCCGTAAGTTGGCCAGGTTCCTCCTGTATCACCGCCTAACTTTATCCAACCGTCCCAGCCAGTGCCATCAGCAGCCAAAGCCTTCATCCAGCCAAAAACCTGCCCGGTTTGAAAATCAAGACTGGCAATAGAGTCTGTGGGATCGCCGGTGTTAAAAGGAGCTGCCGGGGGATTACCAGTTTCAATGCGGTCAAAACTAAGCCAGCCAAGCATCGGAACATCAACCCCTCCTTCTTCTCCTCCGCCGACCCAGGCCTCACCAGAAAAACCGCCAGTGGAAGAATCAATATGCACCCCATAGTCATAATAAGTGGGCTCCGGGCTACAACGATCTTCTAATGTATTATCAACTGCCAAATTGTAATAATTATAACAATTAAAACTAATCCAGCCGCTTCCAGCATAAATACCATCATCTCCACCTCCCCAAGCCCAGCCGGTTACATTATCATCAGAAGAGCCGTGGAGAGTTTCATCTTTAGTTAAATAAACTCCTACAATAAACAAAACAACCAAAAAAGCAACTAAAATAGTTCTATTAATTTTTTTAATTTTTTTCATATTTTCGAATGTGCAGCGCCGGGCTTTACGCACATGAGCAAATACCAAAAATTAGGTAACAATTGATTGTTCCTTGTTTT
>JAUWHN010000023.1 GCA_030605865.1 Candidatus Portnoyibacteriota bacterium | reverse complement strand
CCCACCTCACGGTGGAATTGCTTTGGGAATTGATAGATTAGTTATGATTCTTCAAAATGAAAAGAGTATTCGCGAAGTAATGGCTTTTCCAAAAACCGGGGACGGCCGAGATTTAATGATGGATGCGCCGAGTAAGGTTGATGCTAAGCAACTGCGGGAATTGGGGATTAAATTTCAGAAATAAAACCCTACTTATTAAAATAGCCCAGACAACACAGTCGAGGCTATTTTTTATTTTTAACTCATTATGGTATAATTAAAACTATAAGCCCCAAGGCTATAGGGGAATTTTATGTATACCATTAAATTAAAAGAGTTCCAGGGACCGCTGGCTTTGCTTTTACAGCTTACTGAAGAGAAAAAATTGGATATAGCAGAAATATCCTTAGCCAAGGTTACTGACCAGTATTTAACCCACTTAAAAAAAATGGAGAATATTCCTTTAGAAGATTTGGCTAATTTTTTAGTGATTGCTTCCCGACTGATTCTAATTAAATCTCGAATGCTTTTACCAGCCCTGGAAATAACCGAAGAAGAGGAAGAAGATATAGGGGCTCTTAAAAGACAATTGAAGGAATATAAAAAATTTAAAAATTTAGCAAAAAAGCTTGAGGAAGTAGCTTTAGCCAAAAATATAGCTTATAGTCGAGAAAAATGTCAAGGACTCAAAACCATCTTTTATGCACCGAAAAATTTTAGATTAGAAGATTTGAAAATAGCTTTCAAAAAAGTATTAGAAGAAATTGCTCTTCTGGAGGAAAAATTACCAGAAACAAGCTTAAAATTAAAAATTTCCGTGGAGGAAAAAATTAAAAAAATCCAAAAAGAGCTTTCAAATAGAGTTCAGACGAGCTTTCAAGATATGACTAAAAAGGCTAAATCAAAGTTAGATATGATTATTAGCTTCTTGGCGTTGTTAGAATTAGTTAAACAAAAAATAATAACTGCCAAACAAAATCAATTATACGGAGACATAATAATTAAAAAACAATCATGAAATCAATTCTAGAGAGCATATTATTCTCCATCGGCGAGCCGATTTCAATTGAGAAATTGGTGAAAACGTTAGAAAAAAATAAAGATGCAGTAAAAAAAATTATAAATGATTTGGAAAATGATTACCAAAAAGAAAATAGGGGACTGCGGATAATTAAAAAAGGTGAAAAAATTCAATTGGTTAGTTCGCCAAAAAATAGCCAATACATAGAAAGATTAATAAAAGATGAACTTCAGGAAGATTTAACCCCGGCTTCTTTAGAAGCTTTAGCCATTGTTGCCTATAGGGGTCCCATTACTCGAGCTGAAATTGAAGAAATTCGCGGCGTGAATTGTAGTTATATTTTAAGAAATTTACTCATTCGAGGGCTAATTGAACGAAAAGGCCTTCCAGAGGATGCTCGGGCCTATATCTATGAAATTTCTTTTGATTTTTTGAAAAAACTAGGGTTAAGTTCTATAGAAGAATTGCCGGAGTACAAAAAATTAAAAATATGAAAAAAATATTATTAACTCTAATAATATCTATCATCATTCTTGGTCTTACTTCTATTTTATTCCCCTCTATCCAAAAGTTAGTAAACCAAAAAGAGAATATAGAGAAAACCTCGCTATCAACATCGCCCAGTAGTAAACCTGTTAAACTTCCTTCATCTCAAGATTCTTTCTTAACTGCCTCTTTGAATCCCAATTTCATTCCCATAAGAGATTGGACAATTGAAGAACTCTATGTTGATGCTAAAGCAGTTGGGGTTTTTGATCCTGCTGGTGAAAAATTTCTTTTCCGAAAAAACATAGAAGAAAGACTGCCGATTGCCAGCTTAACAAAAATTATAACAGCCATTGTAGCTTTAGAAAATTTAGGACTTGACGAAATAATTACTGTTTCAAAAAAGGCAGTAATGACAGAAGGAGAAAATGGTCAGTTAGTTATCGGCGAGGAGTTACTTGTAAGAGATTTGCTTTATATAATGCTCATAGAGTCTAGTAACGATGCAGCAATGGTTCTGGCAGGTGCAGTGAAGGATTTTGTAGCTTTAATGAATAAGAAGACAATTGAATTGGGGCTAGAAAATACCCATTTTGTTGAGCCCACTGGAATCAGTAAATGGAATTATTCAACAATTTTTGATTTGGCTCGACTGATAAAATATTCGTTTGGCAAGTCTCTAATCTGGCAAATTCTTAGTATCAAAGAAGTTGAAATTTATTCTCAAGATAGAAGCACAAACCATCATTTAGTAAATACCAATGGGCTTTTAGGCGAGGTTTTAGAAATAATTGGAGGGAAAACCGGCTTTACCGAAGAAGCCGGCGGATGCATGCTAACCATAATTAAGAAACCGGATAAACCCGGAGAATATCTAATAACCGTAGTTTTAGGTTCTGGAAACCGAGAATTAGAAACTAAGAAATTAATAGAATGGACAATTAAGGCATATACATGGTAGATATTTTTCCTATCATCAAAATTTTATTTTTTGCAGCTTTGGCTTTTATTGTTGCAATTCTCTGGACCCCTATTCTTACTCATTTTCTCTATAAATACAAACTGAGAAAATGGGTTAAAAGAGAAAAGGCACCAATTTTTACTTCGTTGCATAAAAAAAAGGAAGGAACCCCAACCATGGGTGGAGTCTTGGTTTGGATAACTGTGGCATCTTTAGCTATAGGCTTTTGGCTTTTGACTAAAGCTGTTGGTCCTGACAGTTTTTTGTCAGATTTTAATTTTTTAACTCGAAAACAAACTCTTCTCCCTTTAGGAATTTTAATTTTCGCTGCCATAATAGGATTATTTGATGACTTAATTGGTGTTTTTAAAAAGGGTGGGGGATTGAGGATGCGACAACGTTTCATTATCTATACAATTATAGCAGCGGTAGGAGCCTGGTGGTTTTATTTCAAGCTTGATTGGGACCTTTTACATCTTCCGTTTTTAGGTGATTTTAATATTGGATTCTGGTATATTCCGATATTTATATTTATTGTTGCTGCTACTGCTCATTCAACCAATTTAACTGATGGTCTTGATGGATTGGCTGGCGGCGTTCTTTTGGTAGCATTTTCCAGTTATGCTGTTATTAGCTATTCTCAAGGAAGATTAGAATTAGCTACCTTCTGCGGTGCCATTGCCGGCGCTCTTTTGGCTTTTTTGTGGTTTAATATTTATCCGGCCAGATTTTTTATGGGCGATACCGGCTCAATGTCTTTAGGAATAACTTTAGGAGTAATTGCTATGCTCACTAATTCTGCTTTCTTCTTACCCTTTATCGCCTCTATTTTGGTAATTGAATCTCTGTCAGTAATAATTCAGGTTAGTTATAAGAAGTTAAAACATAAAAAATTGTTCTTATCTACTCCTATTCACCATCATTTTGAAGGCAAGGGCTGGCCGGAAACAAAAGTTACTATGCGATTTTGGATTATTGCCGGCGTTATGGCGGCAGTTGGGCTTATATTATACTTCATTGATACTAATATAATATGATGCTAATATGCTAATTTTATGCCAATCTACTAATTGCTAATATTCGTAGATTCGCATATCATTTGTAGATTTGCATCTTGAATAATGTACGATGTTCTCATAAAAAACGGCACTGTGATAGACGGTACCAATAAAAAGGGTTTTAAAGCTGATATTGCCCTGAAAAAGGACAAAATTAAAAAAATAGGTCAGCTGAAAGGAATAAAAGCAAAAACAGTTATAGATGCTAAGGAACAATATGTTGCCCCCGGCTTTGTTGATATTCATAATCATTCTGACAGTTATTGGACTTTATTTACTGCTCCCAGTTTGGAAAGTATGCTTCGACAAGGAGTAACCACGATTATTGGAGGAAATTGCGGCTCCTCGCTTGCTCCTTTAGCAAAAGGACATGTTATTGTTTCTATTCAGAAGTGGGCAGATATTAATGAGGTAAACGTTGACTGGTTAGATATGAAAGAATTTTTGGGTATTTTAGAAAAAAGAAGTATAGGATTAAACTTCGGTACTCTTGTTGGACATTCCACTTTAAGGCGGGGAATTGTTGGCGAAGAATTTCGAAAATTAAAACCAAAAGAAATGAAAATGATGGAACGGATGCTTGAAGATGCTTTAGATGAAGGAGCTTTTGGTCTCTCTACTGGACTTGCTTATAGCCATGCCAAAGTAGCTCCAACCGAAGAAATAACAAGCTTAGCAAAAGTCACTAAAAAGAAACAGGGAATTCATGTAAGCCATATTCGCGGAGAAGGAAAGGGATTAATTCCAGCAATTGAAGAAGCGTTATCTATAGCAAAAAAAGCTAAAATTTCAACGGAAATCTCTCATTTAAAAGCTATGGGTAAAGAAAACTGGCCCAAATTTGCTGAGGCCATCAAGATGATTGAAAAGGCAAATAAAGATGGATTAAATATAAATTTTGATGCTTATCCATATACTGTCACCGGATCAGTTTTATATATTCTTTTGCCGGACTGGGTGGCTGAAGGAGGAAAACGAATGCTGATTAAACGACTTAAAGACCCGAAAACAAAAGCAAGAGTTATCAAGGAAATGCAAGAAAGCCGACTTTATGAGTATAACAAAATAATAGTAGCTATATCTCCGGCTGATAAAACATTTATTGGAAAGAAGATTACTGAAATTGCTCGAGCCCAAGAAGCTTCGGTTGAAGAAGCGGTTATCAATATGCTAATTGCTTCAGAAGGCCGGGTCATTACATTTTTTGAAACCCTGAATGAAGATGATGTTAAAACAGCTTTAAAACATCCTTTGGGATTTATTGGCTCGGATGGTTCTGGTTATAATATTGATTACTATGTTAAAAGAAAAGAGCTTCTCCATCCCCGTTGTTTTGGAACCTTTCCGCGGGTTTTAGGTAAATATGTTAGAGAAGAAAAGTTAATGAACTGGGAACAAGCTATTTATAAAATGACTGGCGGGCCGGCCGAGAAAATTGGCTTAAAGAATAGGGGAGTGCTCAAAAAAGGAAATTTCGCTGATATAACAGTATTTAACCCAAAAACCGTTATTGACAAAGCAACTTTTGAAAACCCATTCCAATACCCCAGAGGCATTGAATGCGTAATTATCAATGGCAAAATCGCCGTTAACAAAGGCAAATATACCAATGAAATGGCAGGAAGAGTATTGAGAAAATAACAAAATAATATGAATAAACCAAAATATCTAAACAATAAAGATCCCTGGATGCTAGCAGAAGACATTCCGGATATGGATTTTTTCTTCTGCCAAATTTGGCTATCTTGTTTTGTTAATGAGTTTGTCTGGCCCGGAGGCAGAGCTTATAATGCAATACTCTCAATCCACCGTGGCTATCATCAATGGTTTTATTTTGGCGAAAAGGATTCTAAAGAAGTCGGCGACCACTTGGTTAAAAAATTTATACAAAACCCTGATTTTGTAAAAAAGATAAATAAAGAAATTGTAAAATTGGCTGATAAATTACGTGGCTACGCCGAGACTTTACCCGAAACGAATCTAGACAAATATACAAACAAACAGCTATGGGGTTTTTGTAAAGGGCATGATGAAAACCATACAAAATATTACCAGTGGTGCTGGATTCCGGTAGCATGTGACATGTTTCACTCTAATCTAACGGAACGACTAAAGATATATTTACGAACCATAGGAGTAACCGAGGACAAAATTAACGAATACTTTGTTCTTTTAACACAGCCTACGAAAAAATCCTTGATTCAGATAGAGCACGAGGAATTCTTAAAAATCGCTATAAAAATTCAAAAAGATAAGTATCATGAAAAAATCTTTAATGAATTGTTTAAAAAGTTCAAAGAACACGAAACTGTAAAATTTGGATATCAAACACATAGTCTAGAATATGAAAAGCTTTTTGAAAAAACTGTTGAAAAAATAAAAGACAAGATTGAGCCAGGAATCTACAGACTAATTCAAAAACATTACGAAAAATATTTTTATGTTTCTCATATGTGGGTAGGTGAAGTATCGAGTTTTGAATACTACCTAAAAGAACTTGTTAAACTTATTGGCAGCGGGGCTAATCTCGAAGTAAATTACAGAAAGAAACAAAAGGAATTAGCTACAACCTTAAAAAAACGGCAAGAGTTAATTAAAAAATTAAAAATCAAAGAACCCTGGCTTACAATTTTTAATGGTTTTGGTGATTTTATGGTAACTAAAATTTATCGCCGCTTTGCCCAAATTTATGCTCTTTATAAAATGGAGTATATCCTTAAAGAAATAGGAAAACGATTAAAGTTAAATCTCAAAGAAGTCAGATTTATGTTACCCGAAGAAGTTGAAAAGGCCCTACTTTCTGGAAAAATTAATCGCAGAGAAATAAAACAAAGAACAAAATATTGCATTTATTATGTTGAAAGGGGCAAAGATATAATCTTTATCGGAGAAAAAGCAAAAAAATTAGCTAAAATAACAGAAAGAAAAATTGAAGAAGCAGTCGAAATAAAAGGACAAACCGGTTGCGTTGGAAAGGCTACTGGTATAGTTAAATTAATTTATAGGCCAAAAGATATGGCAAGAATGAATAAAGGCGACATCTTGGTTTCCATTGCCACTGACCCTGATATTGTTCCGGCCATGAAAAAAGCAGCCGCCATCGTTACAGAACAAGGAGGCGTGACATCTCATGCTGCTATTGTTTCCCGCGAACTCAACATTCCCTGCGTTATCGGCACCAAAATCGCTACCAAGGCCTTAAAAGACGGGGACTTAGTGGAAGTAGATGCGAATAAGGGGATTGTGAGGAAATTAAAATGATAAAAGATTTTAAAAATAAGCGAGTAACTGTTATGGGTCTCGGGCTTCATGGCGGGGGAGTAGGAGTAGCGAAATTTTTTGTCCGACAAGGAGCAAAAGTATTAGTAACTGATCCGAAAACTAAAAAAGAACTAAAAGATTCAATAGATGAACTTAAGGGCTATAAAATAAATTATGTTCTTGGAAAACACAGAGTAGGGGATTTCAAAAATGCTGATTTAATTATTAAAAACCCGGCCGTACCCAAAGATTCAAAATATCTCAAAATAGCAAAAAAGAATAAAGTACCAATAGAAACAGATATTGGATTATTTTTTGAGCTTTGTCCTTCTAAAAAAATAATTGGCATTACCGGAACCAAGGGGAAATCAACAACCGCTACTTTAATTGCTAAACTATTGAAAACTAAATACAAAGTAGTGCTGGCCGGCAATATTCGGGCTTCGGTTTTGGAAGAACTTCCTAAGGTGACCAAAGACACCATTGTGGTTTTAGAGTTATCCAGCTGGCAATTAGAAGATTTAAAAAAACACAAAACCTACCTGCCAGCAGACAGGAAAACCCCGCATATTGCGGTTATAACCAACATAATGCCGGATCACCTGAATCGTCACAAAGGAATGCAAAATTATATTGAGGCGAAAAAATTGATTTTTAAGTTTCAAAAGCCTAAAGATTTTCTAATATTAAATCGTGATGATAAAATTGTTCGAGAATTTGGCAAAGAAGCTAAGGCAAAAACAATTTTTTATTCCAAAAAACGAGCAGTCAAATATTCAAAATATATTAAATTAGCAGGTGAACATAACTTAAACAATATATCAGCAGCTATAACTGTTGCAAAAATTTTCAAAATATTGGATTCTACTATTAAAAAAACGCTTAGAAACTTTAAAGGCATAGAAGGAAGATTAGAATTTGTTAAAGAAATTAAAGGGGTGAAATATTATAATGATACTACTGCTACAACTCCGGAAGCCACAATCGTTGCCCTGAAATCTCTCCCTCACCCCGACGTTACGTCGGGGCAGGGGAAAAAAATAATTCTCATTGCTGGCGGTAGAGATAAAAATTTAAATTTTAAAGAGTTGGCCCGAGTAATTTTAAAAAAAGTAAAAGTTTTAATTTTACTCCCCGGGACGGCGACCAAGAAGATACTGAAAGAGATTAAAGCAGAAGAAGCGGCCGGCCTACGGCCGGTCAGCCGCAGGCTGACGAAAAACATGAAAATAGCTGTAAAGATGGCTCACAAAAACGCTGAAAAAGGCGATATTGTGCTTCTGTCTCCTGGTTGTACAAGTTTTGGACTATTCCAACATGAATTTGACCGGGGAGAACAATTTAAAAGAAGTTTGACTTCTTAAAAAATGCGTAGAAAATTTAAAAAAACTAAGATAAAACTCCATAAACCTGACCGCGTCTTGCTTATAATTATATTTCTTCTTATAGGGTTTGGTTTGGTTGTCTTGGCCAGTTCTTCAGCAATAATCTCACAAGAGCGTTTTGGTAACTCTTATCATTATTTTTTTCATCAGCTAATTTATGGAGTAGGTATAGGATTAATATTCTTCTTTATAACTTCCAAAATCCCTTATAAGCACTGGAAAAAATGGGCAGTAGTCATATTAGCTCTTTCTATAGTTGTTTTAATTTTAGTCTTTGTTCCTAATTTGGGCTTTGGTTATAGCGGAGCTAAACGCTGGATAGATTTAAAATTTTTCTCATTTCAACCATCAGAATTAGTTAAATTGGGGTTTATAATCTACTTGGCTGCCTGGTTAGAAAAAAGAAAAAGCGCTGAAGTCAAAACATTTTATTATAGCACTCTCCCTTTTTTGATAATAATGGGACTAATAGGATTTCTCCTTATTTTTCAACCAGACATTGGAACTCTTGGAGTAATTGTAATGATTGGAATTATAATCTTTTTTCTAGCCGGGGCAAAATTTAGTCACATTCTATTTCTCATTTCTACTGGCTTAGCAGCTCTCTTTACCCTTATAAAAGTAGCCCCTTATAGAATGAATAGGTTATTGGCTTTTATTAACCCTGAGATAGATCCTCAGGGTATTGGTTACCAAATAAAGCAAGCCCTATTAGCTATTGGTTCAGGCGGTCTTTTCGGAGTGGGTTTAGTCCACAGTCGACAAAAATACAATTATCTTCCTTCTCCGGCTAGCGATTCCATCTTCGCTATCATGGCCGAAGAATGGGGCTTTGTCGGGGCTGCGGCATTGATAATCCTATTTCTTGCCCTGGTAATAAGAGGATTCAAAATAGCTAAGAATAGTCCGGATAGATTCGGCCGCTTAACTGCTGCTGGTATTACTTCTTGGTTTGTACTTCAGGCTTTTGTTAATATTGGGGCGATAACCGGACTCATTCCTTTAACCGGCATTACCTTGCCTTTTATAAGTTATGGCGCTTCGTCGATGGTGATGTCGTTGATAGGAGCAGGAATATTAATTAATATATCTAAATACACAACATGAGAATACTTTTCACGGGTGGTGGCACCGGAGGCCACATTTTTCCAATAGTTGCGGTTAAAGAAACCCTTGCCCTTGATAAAGAGGCAGAATTTCTGTATGTTGGACCCGATGGTTTTGCTAAAGATATTTTCAAAAAAAAGGGTATAAGATGTAAATTTATTTTAGCTGGAAAACTGCGCCGTTATTTTAGCCTGGCTAATTTTACCGATATTCTCAAAATTCCTGTTGGTTTAATCCAATCGTTTTGGCATGTTTTCTGGTTTATGCCCGATGCTGTATTCAGCAAAGGTGGCTACGGTAGTATTTCAGTAGTTTTTGTGAGCTGGTTTTATAGAATTCCAATTATAGTTCATGAATCTGATAGTGTTCCGGGATTAGCTAATAGAATTTTAGCTTCCTTTGCTAAGAAAATTATTATTTCTTTTGAGACAGCAAAAGAATATTTTTCTTCTGAAAAAACAATTCTTTTGGGAAATCCTGTTCGAGAAGAACTAACTCAAGGAAGTAGAGAAGAGGGAAGAAAGTTATTTGAATTAACTTCGGAAAAACCAGTGGTTCTGGTTATGGGGGGCTCGCAAGGCGCCCAAAGAATAAACGAGATTGTTCTTAATACCTTGCCTCGTCTTTTAGAAAAATGCGAAATAATCCATGTCTGCGGTGAAAAAAATTATAAACAAATCGAAACAAGTTCACAAAAAAAGCTATATCATCTCCTCCCGTTCTTAGAAGAAGAGAAATTAAAACACGCTTATGCTGTTTCTGATATTATTGTTAGTCGGGCTGGAGCAGGAGGTATTTTTGAAATTGCTGCGACAGGAAAGCCGAGTGTTCTCCTACCGCTATCTACTGCTGCTTCTGATCATCAGAAAAAAAATGCCTGGGCTTTAACAAAAATTGGTGGGGCAATTGCTCTGGAAGAAAAGAATATAACAATGAATATGTTCTTAGATGCTGTTTTTGAACTAATAAATGACCCTGAAAAGGCAAGAAGAATGGGAGAAAAAGCAAAATCATTTTATAAGCCGGACACCAATCGCAAAATCGTTGAAGAAATAATAAAATTGGCAAAATAAATTATGTCAGCAAAAATTAAAAAACTGCGGGTTCGGATTGCGCCGTCGCCGACCGGACCGCTGCATATTGGTACGGCAAGAACGGCTTTATTTAACTATTTATTCGCTAAAAAACATAACAACAGCTTTATTTTACGAATTGAGGACACTGATTTAGAGCGCTCGGATTCAAAATACGAAAAAGATATAATAGATGGTTTAAAATGGCTGGGGATTGAATGGGACGAGCTTTATAAACAAAGCAAAAGAACTAAAACTTATGAAAAATACCTAAAAAAACTCTTGAATTCTGGTCATGCTTATGAAAATGAAATAATTTGGTTTAAAAATCCTAAGAAAAAAGTGGTCTTTGATGATTTAATTCGAGGCAGAGTAGAATTTGATTCAGGCTTATTTGATGATTTTTCTATTGCTAAAGACTTGAAAACCCCACTTTATAATTTCGCCGTAGTAATTGATGATTATGAAATGAAAATCAGTCATGTGATTAGAGGAGAAGATCATATTTCCAATACCCCTAAGCAAATTTTAATTCAGGAAGCATTAGGATTACCAGCGCCAAAATATGCTCATTTACCTTTAATTTTAGGGCCGGATAAAACCAAGCTTAGCAAACGCCACGGCGCTGTTTCAATTATTGATTATAAAGAACAAGGATATTTGCCAGAGGCCTTAATTAATTTTATGGCTTTGCTTGGTTGGTCCGCCCAGGGCGGACCAAAAAATGACAGAGAACTGTTCTCTGTAAAAGAACTGATAAAAGAATTTTCTTTAGAAAAAATTCAAAAAGGTGGAGCAATATTTAATATTGAAAAACTTGACTGGTTTAATGGCCATTATATCAGACAATTATCGTTGGATAAATTAACAGAAATGTGCACCCCGTATTTAATAGAAAATGGCTTAATAAAGCCAGAATTTAAGAGCGAACAATATCCACCGGGTTATGGAGGATATTCTATTAAAGAAGAATATATTGTTAAAGAAACCAAAGAAAAAATAGAATCAAAAAAATTAAAGAAAATTATTAGCTTAGAACAAAAACGAATGAAGAAAATTTCCGAAATAGGGGAGCTAACCGAATTTTTCTTTAAGGAGCTGAAATATAAGCCGAGTTTATTGAAATGGAAAGATATGAGCAAAAAAGAAATAGAAGAATCTCTTAATAAATTAGAGAAAATATTGTCTGAAATAAAAGAAAAAGATTTTACGGCTAAAAAATTAGAAAAAATATTGATGCCCGAAGCTGAACAAACGGGCCAGCCTGTGGGCTCGCCTCGATTCGGCGAAGCGGGCAAGACAGGGGATAGAGGAAAACTTTTGTGGCCCTTGCGAGTTGCCTTGACCGGCAAAAAGGCTTCGCCTAGCCCGTTTGAGATAGCCGAGATTTTAAAAAAAGAAAAGGTATTAAAAAGAATCAAATATGCCCAAAAAATAGCGAAATGAAAAACGAAATGAAAAAGTTGACTTTTATTATTTCTTTTTTAATTCTTGTTTCTTGTTTCTTGCTGCCCGTCTTTAGTCGGGCAAGCTTACTTGACGACCTAAAACAACAAATTAAGGAAAGAGAAGCAGAGATTAAACAATTAGAAGAACAAGTAACAGCTTATCAACAAAACCTAAAGGAAACTCAACAGCAAAAAAATACTCTCCAGAATCAATTAGCCATAATTGAGGCCCGAATAAGAAAGCTGCGAGCTGATATCAATGTTACTTCAGCAAGAATTGTCACAGCCAATCTTCAAATTGAAGAATTAACTTTGGAAATCTACGAAAAAACCCGAAAAATAGAAAAGCATAAAAAGAATATTGCTGGAATTATAAGAACTATTTATGAATATGATGAAAAAACTCTATTGGAATTGATTTTGGAAAATGAAAAATTTTCAGATTTTTTGACTCAAATTGAATATATTGAACTACTCCAAAAAAATGTTCAAAGGGATTTAGAGTCGTTAAAGGCACTAAAATTAATCTTAGAAGAACAAATAGTTGAAGTAGAAAACAAAAAAGAAGAATTAGAGATTTATAATGCCCAACTCTATAGCCAAAAAAAGATAGAAGATAGCCAAAAAACTAAAAAAGCTTATCTTTTAAGCCAAACCAAGGGTCAAGAAAAAAGCTACCAGCAACTTTTAGCTAATGTTGAAAAAAAGCAAAAACAAGTTCGAGAAGAGATATTTGAGTTAGAAGAAAAACTGCGAATAACTCTTGATCCGGAGAGTATCCCAAAACCCCGTTCAGGCGTCCTTTCCTGGCCAAATGAAGGACTTTTAACCCAATACTATGGCTATACCCCCTATAGTAAAAGATTGTATAAAAGCGGGTTTCATAATGGCATAGATATTGCTGCTGGTTACGGAGCGCCTATTTATGCAGCCGATGATGGAATAGTGAAAAACATAGGAGATACTGACAAATACTGCCGCGGAGGAGCTTATGGAAAATGGATTGCAATCGAGCATGATAATAATTTAACCACCCTTTATGCTCATCTTTCAGCTTTTGGAAGATATGGAATAGGGGATACAGTTAAAGAAGGAGCTGTTATTGGTTATGAGGGAAGCACGGGGTATTCTACGGGCAGCCATCTTCATTTCGGAGTTTATGCGTCAAATACTTTTATGTTAAAACAGAGTATCTATTGCGGTTTATTACCAATAGGAGCAACAATAAATCCGATGAATTATTTATAAAAAAGTTTAACCATTTTTATTTTTATCCACAGAAAAACGGGGGATAAGGGTTGACACGGTCTTAAAAGACCGGTTATTATATAAGTATGAAAGGCCGCACAATCGTAGTTAATCGACTTAAAATATATGGAAAAATCTAACAAACCAATAATAAACCATATTTCCGGCTTCTTAGAATATTTAGAAATCGAGAGAGGAGCTGCTAATAAAACCCAGGAAAACTATGCCAGATACCTCAATAAATTCCTTAAATGGCTAAAAATGACTAAAAATGAGAGTTTAAGACCCCATGAATTGACTTCTGACCATATCTGGCAATACAGAGTTTTTTTGGCTCGTTACCCTATTTCAGATAAAAATAAAAAAACTTTGAAAAAGAAAACTCAAAACTATTATTTAATTGCCTTAAGAAATCTTCTTACTTTTTTTACTGATAGAGATATTCAGGCCCTGCCGGCTGACAAGATAAAATTAGCAAAAGATAAAAGCGGTCAAAGCGTTAGGTCTTTAACCCTTGATCAACTAGAAAAACTACTCCTTACACCAGATACGTCGCACAATATTGGACGGAGGGACAGGGCTATTTTGGAGACCCTATTCTCTACTGGTTTGCGAATAGCTGAATTGGTAGCCTTGGACAGAGATCAAATTAAAATTAAATCGGATACTAAAGACTTAGAATTAAGTATTACTGGCAAGGGAGGTCGTACCCGAACTATTTTTTTCTCAGAAAGGACCGTGAGATGGTTAAAAAAGTATTTAGAAACAAGAAATGATGATGATAAGGCATTATTTATTAATTATAAACGTAGAAAAGATAGCAACCACTTCCCTATTCGATTAACCGTCAGATCGATAGAAAGAATGGTAGGAAAGTATTCGAAATTAGCTGGCTTGCCTATACGAGTGACGCCCCATGTTTTACGCCATACTCTGGCAACGGATTTATTAAGTCAGGGAGCAGATTTAAGAACTATTCAAGAAATTCTTGGCCACCAAAGTGTTGCCACAACCCAAATTTATACTCATGTCACCAACAAACGCCTCCGCGACATCCACCGCAAATTCCACAGCGGTAAAAAGTTAAAAGAATAATATGGAGCCAGAAATCATCAAAACATCATACTCTGCTCTGGATACTTTTAAACAGTGTCCATTGAAATATAAATTTCAGCAGATAGATAAAATAAAAGCCCCTAAATCAAAAGAGGCAATTTTTGGCAATAAAATTCACAAAACTCTGCAGTATTTCCATTCAACCCAACCGATCTCCCCTACTCTTGATGAGCTGCTGAACTATTTAAAAGATATTTGGCCCGAAAAAGAAGAAAATATATTTTTAGACGAACAGGAAGATATGATTTATTTTTCCGAAGCAATTAAAATATTAAGAAATTACTATAATCACTACTTAAAAATTAAAGATAAATCTACGGTCATAGACATCGAAACCCGCTTCGAAGTCCTCCTGGAAAAACCCCCTGAAAAATGCCTTTTAAGAGGGATTATTGACAGAATTGATAAAACTGCAGATGGTATAGAAATTATTGATTATAAGACCACTAAGCGGCTTCCGTCCCAGCAAGATATAGATAACAGCCTTCAGCTTTCTTTATATTGTTTAGGCCTAATAAATCGCTGGCCCAAATTTGTTGAGCAAGGGTTAGAAAAGATTAAATTAACCTTTTATTATCTAAAACATCAAGAAACTATTAGCACCAGAAGAACAAAAGAACAATTAAATGATATTCAAGAACAAATCTGGGAAAGGTTAGCTGAAATTGAAAAAAGCGATTTCAAGCCAATTCCTTCGGCTCTTTGCGGCTGGTGTGGATATAAAAATTTATGCCCCATGTGGAAGCATAAATACAGTGAACAGCGAACAGTGAACAGTGAACAAATTAATAAAATAATCGAGGAGTTTTTGGAGTTGAAAAAAAATAATCAGAAAAATAACAAAAGATTAATTGAATTAAAACAAATAATAAACAATTATCTTGATAAAGAAAAATTGGAGCGGATATTCGGTGACATTGGTTATATCACTCGCCTATCCCTGACTCGTTATGAATACGAATTAGAAAAAATAAAAGAAATTTTAGAACCCCTGGGCAAATGGCAAGATGTTTTAGCAGTTGACAGTATAAAATTAAAAAACTTAATTAAAACCCTTTCCTATTCCATCCGCAAACAAATAGAAAAAGCTAAAAAAATAGATAAAGAATATAAAATCTTAAAGGCGAGTGTTAAAAAGAAAAAAAGGGAAAAGTCTTGATAAAATTTTAAACTTATGGTAAGATAAAATATATGGCGAAGACTAAGAGCGCTGGCTCAACAAAATTAGGTCGGGATTCTCAACCAAAATATTTAGGAGTTAAATTATTCGGCGGACAATTTGCGAAACCGGGTAGTGTTATTATCCGCCAGCGAGGAACAAAATTTATCCCCGGCGAAAATGTCCGCCGGGGCAATGATGATACATTATACGCTATTAAAGAAGGCGTTATTCAGTTTCGAACTATTCACAAAAAGAAATTTGATGGAAATTCAAGAAAGGCCAAGATGGTTAATGTGATCTCGAAGAAGTAATACAGGCTTTTATAAATTCCCGAAACAACGAATGAGGATTTAATGGTCGGGATTTGAATTCTGGATGGAATTGGGTGCCCACAAAAAATGGGTGCTTTTTTATTTCTATAATTTCAACAAGGTCTCGTTCCGGATTAATCCCAGCCATTACCATTCCTTTGTCTTCGAGCTCTTTCCTGAATTTATTATTTAATTCATAGCGATGGCGGTGACGTTCAGAAATATTAGTTTTCTTATAGGCTTTATAGCTTCGCGTTCCTTTAACTAATTGACATGGATAAGCCCCCAGTCTCATGGTAGCCCCAAAGTTTTTTTCTCGGATATTAATTTTTTGCTCTGGTAAAACATCAATGACCGGATACTTGGTCCTTCGATTTATTTCTGTGGTATGAGCACCTTTTAATTTGCAAACATTTCTAGCCCATTCTATTACTGCTAATTGCATCCCATAACAAAGCCCTAAAAAGGGCATTTTATTTCTTCTGGCCCATTCAATTGCCTTAATCTTCCCCTCTGTGCCCCTGGTGCCAAATCCTCCGGGAACAATCACCCCATCTAAATTCCCAAGGTCTTTTTTAAGATTTTTTCTTGCCTCGCCTTTGGCTAGGTGATATTTTTCGGAACTTAACCAATGAATCACCGGAGCCTGCCCATGATGCCAGCAAGCATGTTTAATGGCCTCTATAACTGAAATATAAGAATCTGCTAAAGTGAAATCTCCGGTGTCAAAATATTTTCCTACAATCCCTATATTTAACTCCTCTTTTGGATTTTTAATCGTCTTCATTAGATTATTCCATCTTTTTAATCCCTTTCCCTTTTTTCTTGAGCGAAGATTAGTTTTGCTTAAAATTCTCTGTCCTAAATTATCTTTTTCAAAATTTATAGGAACCTCATAAATAAAATCGATGTCAGGAGCAGAAATCACATCATCTTTATCAATATTGCAAAATAATGAAATCTTTCTTTTTCTTGGCTCGTCTAAAGGAACCTGACTGCGAGCAATAATAATATCGGGCTGAATGCCGGCTGAATTCAAGGTTCTAACCGCATATTGAGTAGGCTTAGTCTTCATTTCGCCAATCATTTTAGGAACAGGAAGATAACTTACCAAAATAAATAAGACATCTTGGGGATGTCTTAAATGGAGCATTCGAGCTGCTTCTAAGAAAAGGAGGTTTTGATACTCGCCTACAGTACCCCCGATTTCTATCATTATAAAATCAGCTTTTGAATTTTTAGTAACTTTTCTGATTCGTCGAATAATTTCATCGGGAATATGAGGAACCACTTCTACGCACCGACCGTCATATTCTAAATTACGTTCTCTTTTAATTACCGTTTCATAAACCATGCCAGTGGTCATATAATTATCCGAATAGATGTCTCTATTTAAAAATCTTTCGTAGCTTCCTATATCTTGATCGCATTCTACTCCATCATCTGTTACAAAAACTTCCCCGTGTTCAACGGGGTTCATGGTACCGGCATCAACGTTTATATAAGGATCAATTTTAATCGCAGTTACCTTAAAGCCTTTATTCTGAAGGATGACGCCAATAGAAGAGGTGGTAATTCCTTTTCCAATTCCTGACATTACTCCACCGACAACGAAAATATATTTAGCCATAATATAAAATTTAACTGTTAGGATTTCTGCTTAACTTCTTCTACAACAATTGCTTTAACCTCTGCCTCTAACCCATGATCAAAATTAACTGTTATTGGGTATTCTCCTAATTTTTTAATGGGTTCTTTTAAACTTATTTGGGTCTTTTTTATATCAAATCCTTTCTTTTTTAAGGCTTGACTAATTTTATAGGGGGTTACAGAACCATAAATTTCCCCATTTTCTTTGAGTTTCATTGAAATCCCTATTTCTTGACCATCAATTTGAGAAACGACTTCCTGAATGGCTTTAAGTTCTTTCTCGGCTTTTTTAGCTTCTAATTCTTTTTCTTTCTCAAGTTCTTTCAAGGCTTTTTTAGTGACAATTTTGACTAAACTTTTAGGTAATAGAAAATTCCGAGCATAGCCATCAGCTACCTCTTTAACATCACCTTTCTTGCCTAAGTTTTTTATATCTTTAAGAAGAATTATTTTCATGTTCAATTATATTGTATCACAAATTATTTAATATTTCTATTGCTTTATTCAACTGCGGATCTCTATCAGCATCATAATCTTCTTCGGTCAACTCAATTTCAATATCAGGAGTTAATCCTTCCTCTGAAATATCCACACCCGAAGGCGTAAGCCACTTAGCTACTGTAATTTTCAAAGATGAACTATCTCTAAATTTCTCTAAACTTTGAACAGAGCCTTTACCAAAACTTTTCTCGCCTATTAGTGTTGCTTCTCTAATGTCTCTTAGAGCTCCTGCTATAATTTCTGATGCTGAAGCTGAACCTTGGTTAATTAAAACTACTACTGGAAAATTTTGGAACTCTTTATATCCCCCGCTTCTATGCTTTCCCTGGGTTTTTTCATCTCCCCAGTCTTCAATAGCCACTACTTCTCCTTTGGGAATAAACCAACTGGCTATTTCTATGGATACCTCTAAATAACCACCGGGGTTATTACGCAAATCAAGAATAATCTTTTCAGCGTTAGATTTAAGCGCTCCATCAACCACACTCTCAAACTTCTCTGGTAAATTTGCAGTGAAATGATAAATCTTGATGTAAGCAATATCGCTATCTTTCAACTCCCATTTCATTACTGGAATACGAATAACATCTCTAACAATACTTATTTCTTTTGGTTCTTTAAGGCTTCTTCGAGAAATTGTTAAAACAACCTCTGTTCCTTTTTCTCCTCTGATTAAACTAACTGCCTCTTCTAAAAGCAGATCGCCAGTAGAAGTGTCATCTATTTCAAGAATTTTATCTCCTGCTTTAATGCCGGCTCTCATTGCCGGCGTCCCTTCTAAGGGAGCAACTACCGTAAGCATCCCCCCTTTAATTCCTATCTCTATGCCCACTCCTTCAAAGCTCCCACCGGTTTCTACGCTTTCCAAAAAAGATTCTGTCTTTTCCGGCTTCATATATACTGTATAAGGATCCTGCAAAGATTCAGCCATTCCTGATATTGCTCCATAAAGAATTTCTTTATAATCAATGTCTTCTTTATCAACATAATTTTCTTCTATTCTCTTTAAAACTTGCCAGAAAAGGCTGAAATCAACTACCTCGGACTGACCCAATTCTCTATTAATAATTATAGTATCTGAAGGGGTTGGTTTGGGCTGTTGCTTTTCACCAAAATAAAAACCAACTGCAAATACTGCAACGGTTATGATTATTATAATTGGGACTAAAGAGTATTTTCTTTGTTTATTTAGCATGATATTTTAAAAAGTATTTAATAGCGCTAATCAAATGGATTCTGGTATATTTATTCAAAAAAACGTCCAAGAATCCGCCCCATTTCTTGCTGGTCCTATGATAATAATGAGCCATCTTGGCGCCTGGCAAATAAACTATCTTATAACCTTTTTGCCAAAACCTACGACACCAATCAGCGTCTTCAAAATACATAAAAAATCGCTCATCCCAAAGGCCAACTTTTTTAATTGCTTTTTTGCGAATCATCATAGCTGAACCCTGAACCCAGTCCACTTCTTTTATTGATTTGCGATCCCAACTGCTAATAGTAAAACAATTAAGAATTTTTTTACCCCATTTTAATTTTCCTAAAAAAGTCCGCCGAGCCAAAATCGCTCCTAAACTTGGCTTGGAAAAACAAGAAATCTGTATATTATTAGTAAAATCCAGCAATTGAGGAGCTAAAATGCCAACCTTGGAATGATTCTTCATATATTTTAACATCCTATATATCGACCCTTCAAGAATTATAATATCAGCATTAAGAATCAAAATATAATCACCTTTTACTTTTCTAAGGCCAGCGTTTACTATCTTAGAATAACCAAGATTCTTTTTAAAAGGAATAAACTTTATTTCCGACCACCTGTCTTTCATTAGCTCCTCTGTTTTTTCTTTTATTTCGCTATCAACTACAATAATTTCTTTTTCAATATTCTTGGTAGTTTTTTTTATTGAGTCAAGACAAAGGTCTAAAAGCTCCGGGGTGTTATGATGAGTGATAATAATGGATAGCATTTTTTTAGTCAAAAATTTTCTGGCAAGTTGCTCTAATTTTATCAAAATTCCCATCCGTGGGCAAAAGGATATAAATCCCGTTTTCCATGGTCTGGTAAAGAAAGCCCTCTTCAGATGTGTCAAAAACTTTTCTAATTATATTTTCCACACCTGCTTTTTGGGCTAATTTAATTAGGCTCGGAAGTTCCCATGGCATAATATCAATTTTAACATTTTTGGCAACCGTATTAAATAATTCATTAATTATTAAAGGATTGGCCAAAATTCCCAAAGAAAGAATTTTGTCTTTTATGGCTAACATAATTTGTTGCTGGCGACGAGCCCTGTCAAAATCATCACTTGAAAACCGAGATCGAACATAAAATAAGGCCGTCTCGCCGTCAAGAGTCTGATCACCGGCTTCTATAATAAATGGTCGACAGTTTAAGCCATTTTTGTCGCACCACCATTGCTTATCTTCAATAAATGGTTCATCTAAAAATATTGTAACTCCGCCCAGAACATCTATAGTTTCTTTAAAGGCTTCGAAATCAACAACTACTGCATAATCTATATATAAACCAGTTACATAACCAATTGTTTTCTTGGCATAATCCAAGCCATTTCCATATTTCTCTAATCCCAAAACATAAACAACGTTGACTTTTTCATAATAATCTTCGCCTGGTATTTGAACGTATAAATCTCGAGGAATAGAAATTAAGGCTATTTGACCGGTGCTTTTTTTAAAACTAACAATTACTATGCTATCCGTAAGCAGACTTCCTTCTTCGTGCTCTTGCCCTCCAGCTCCTAAAAGTAAAACATTAATCTTGTCTTCATCTTTCAACGGCAGATACTTTTCTGATACGGGTATTTCGCCAAAAATTTTTTCCCAGGCAATATTTTTTATGGTAATAATTTTACTAAAAGTAAAGCCAGTCTTATAAAAGAAAGCTCCAAAAATTATTAAGACCGAAACCACGAACAAAAGTAAAATAACCTTCTTTTTGGGAGGCTTTTTCTTTTTTTCTCCTTCAGGAAAACTTTTTCTAATAGGCTTCGGCCTAAATTCTCCCGGGGCTTTTATACCATCTAATATCATATTTCTTCTTCTTTTAATTTTTTTAACAACTCCTTGGCTTTTTGGGATAGTTTTTTGGGGGTTTTAATCTGGATTTTAACAAACTGATCCCCTCTTCCGCCACTTGCCCTAGATATTCCCCTGTCTCTTATTCTTATTAATTTTCCCGACTCAACGCCAGCTGGAATTTTTAATTTAACCCTTTTTTCCAGGGTCGGTATTTCAATTTTATCACCTAAAGCTGCTTGGGTAAAGGAAATGAAAAGTTTATAATAGATATCATCACCTTTCTTTATAAAATCCTTATGCTTTTTCAAATGAATTCTTATATATAAATCACCCGGCAGTTCTCCTTTTTTGCCCGCTTCACCTTGACCCTCTAATTTAATAATCTGACCATCATCAACCCCAAAAGGTATGCTAACGGTTATTGTTTCAATATCTGTAATAACTCCCCTGCCCCGACATTTGGTACAAGTTTTTTCCGGTAGTTCTCCTTCCCCCTGGCATTCAACACAAGTAGTAACTCTGCTAAAAGAACCAAAAAAGGTTCTCTGGGTCTGATGAATTTCGCCGCTGCCTTTGCAAGCAGAACATTTTTTCATCGAATTTCCTGGTTCACCTCCACCACCTCTACAATTGGGACATAGAACTGACTTTCGTAATTTAATATCTTTTTTTAGTCCTTTATAAATGTCTTCAAGAGTAAGTTCTAAATCTACTGAAATATCCTGGGCTTTGGTTTTGTAACGTCTGGCTCGCCTCCCCCAGCCCGAGGCTGATCTGCCTTGGGCGGAAAATATATCACCGAATATGTCACCAATATCAAATTCCGTTTCGCGAAAGCCAGAAGAACCACCAAATCCTCGGAATAAATCCTCGAAATTAACGTTGCCCCAATTTCCACTCGGTCCGCCCTCCTGATTAAAAACAGTTCCAAACTGGTCATATTGAGCCCTTTTCCGAACATCAGAAAGCATCTGGTAGGCCTCATTTATCTCTTTAAACTTCTTCTCATCACCGCCTTTTTTATCAGGATGATACTGATGGGCTAATTTTCGATAAGCCCTCTTTATTTCTTCTTTAGAGGCGTCTCGATTTACCTCAAGTATTTTGTAATAGTCTTTACTCATATCTCTATCCCCTCTGCCTCCATTGGTTTGATATTAATCTTAGCAAATCCCACGGCAATTAAAATCTTGATTATAAAAATACTAAACAAAACTATAATAGGAATTAAAATTATAGCCAGAACTCTCAAAGAAAAAAATAAACCAATGGCCAAGACTATTGGAATATACTTTTTATACGGCGCCCCAGCAACATTTATTTGGGCGCTGACTAATTTGTATAGAACATCATTAAGGGTCTCATCTCCTTCAATCTCAATGCCTAATTTTTCAGAAAATTCTGCCCTTTGCCGAGATAATTGGCCAGTGCTTAAAGAATCTGTTTTATTCTTTATTTCTTCTTGGAGAAGCTCGGCTATTTCCGGATCCTTAAGCAACTGATTTATATCCAGGGTCCCGAGAGAAATTCCCTTCTCTTGAATTATTCTATACAGCTCCGGAGATGGCTCAAAAGATAAACCGGATAACCCTTCTTCGTCCACTGTGATAGAAAACATAGTTAATAGTTCATCAATGGACATATCAGGCCTATACAAGGGCAATCTGGTTTGAATCAAGGGACTTAACGGTTTTAACATCACATTAAAAATACCTCGGGGAAATTTAAATTCTGTTTCAGAAACCTGGCCTAAAGAGGGTGAAAAATAATAAGCCAAGGCTATTAATAAACAAACTGAAGTAAGGATTAAAGATAAGCCCTTTTTAAGAATTCGCCAGAAATAAAGCTTTGTTCTGGTTTCTTTCTCGTGCTTAACTCGTCTACGATAAAAAATTAGAGAAAGAAAAATCAAGAGCAAAACTATAAAGTAATAAAAGGCTTCTCTAAATTGCCCGGGAACCACTTCGCCTCCTCTAAAAAAAACGAAAAATAAAAGCAAGCTTAAGGCAAATGCTGAATATAAAATAATTTTTTTATCAATAAGCAACGAACCCAGACAAATTAAGATTCCCCAAAATAACAGCCCGAGAACAGCTAAAATTAAAAATGTTGTACTTAATCCAACATATAAAAGTTGGTACAAGAAAAACCAACTCAAAACACCAAGTAAAACAATCTTAACCGCTAAAATAATTTGTTTTTGTTGTATAGTCATAGGTTTTTTTACATTTTATAAATAAATATTTTTCCTAATTTTTTATTCTCCTTATTCGTATAAATGATTTTCTGCTCGTGCCAATTCTTCGCCCAAAAGGCATAAGAAATTATTTTTGTTCCCGGCCTTAATTCTTTATCAAATTTTTCTTTTAAAGAATCCATATAATAATTTGATAAATAACAGAAAACTATGTTATATCCTGACAAATTAACTTTTTTAAAATCTTTGAGATAAATTTTTGATTTTGATTTTGAAATTTTGTTCTTTACTTTAGCCAACAAATAAATCCAAAAATTTACTTCATAGCCAACTAAATCTTTCGCTCCTTGTTTTTCAAATATTCGTAAGACCCGACCATCCCCACAGCCTAAATCAACAACTCTGTCCGTTGATTTCAGTTTAATATTTCTATTAATTGCCTTTAATTGCTTCTTTGTTAAAGGAATAAATGGCACTCCTTTCCCCCAAATTAACCATGCGAATAAAGAAGACACATAAACAAACGCAGCGCTTAATAAAATAAATAAAAGAATTAAAAGCGTGGCTTCCATAAAATTGCTTATTCTTTTTTATCTTCTTCACTTTCCTCAATCTCCCCCTCTTCTACATCTTCGTCTTTTTTGCCCTCTTCTTTTTTCTCCTCATCCGGCGCTTCTACGTCCGGATGTTTTTCTTCCTGTTTCTGGGCTTCTTGTTGGGCTTTATAAAGTTCTGTCCCGACTTTTTGGACTGCCTGGGATAATTCCTCCGAAGCCTTTTTTATTGTCTCAATATCATCACTATCCTTAACTTTCTTTAAAGCCTCAATTTTTTCCTCAATATTCTTTTTGTCATTGGCATTAACTTTATCTCCAAATTCTCTTAAAGTTTTTTCTGTAGTATAAACCAAAGTGTCAGCTAAATTCCGAGCATCAATTAATTCTTTTTTCTTTTTATCATCTTCGGCGTGAGATTCTGCCTCTTTCTTCATTCTTTCAATCTCTTCTTGTGAAATACCTGAAGAAGCCTCAATTCTAATTGACTGCTCTTTATTGGTTGCTTTGTCTTTAGCTTTAACATTTAAAATTCCATTAGCATCAATATCAAAAGTTACTTCAACCTGGGGAACGCCTCGCGGAGCTGGCGGAATTCCGTCTAGAATAAATCTTCCAAGAGTTTTATTATCAGTAGCCATTGGTCTTTCTCCTTGTAAAACATGAACCTCAACCGATGGCTGACTATCAGCTGCAGTAGAAAAAATCTGGGTCTTGGAAACCGGAATAGTAGTATTTTTCTCAACTAATTTGGTCATCACTGTGCCCAGGGTCTCAATTCCCAAAGAAAGCGGAGTTACATCAAGCAACAAAACATCCTTAACATCCCCTTGAAAAATCCCTGCCTGTATTGCTGCTCCAATAGCTACTACTTCATCGGGATTAATATCCTTGTGAGGTTCTTTATCAAAAAGCTTTTTAACTGCTTCAATAATTGCCGGCATTCTGGTTTGACCCCCAACTAAAACAATCTCATCAATATCAGAAACCTTGAATCCAGAATCTTTAACTACTTCTTTTGTTTTTTCAATTGCTCTATCAATATATTCACCAACCAGTTCTTCAAGTTTAGCTCTGGTTAATTTTAAGTTAAAATGCCTGGGCCCACTAGCATCAGTAGTAATAAACGGAATATTAATCTCTGTCTCAACAGTAGAAGAAAGTTCGTGTTTAGCTTTTTCAGCTGCCTCTTTCAATCTCTGAAGTGCTAATTCATCTTTAGACAAATCAATGCCCTGATCTTTCTTGAATTCATCAATCAACCAATTAATAATTCTTTGGTCAAAATCATCGCCGCCCAAATGGGTATCGCCACCAGTTGCTTTTACTTCAACCGTATCCGCAGAAACTTCCAGAACCGATACATCAAACGTGCCTCCGCCAAAGTCAAAAACCACAATCTGTTCATCTTTCTTTTTGTTTAATCCATAAGCTAAGGCTGCAGCTGTCGGCTCGTTAATAATTCTTCGAACTTTAAAGCCGGCAATTTCTCCAGCATCTTTAGTTGCTTTTCTTTGGGAATCATCAAAATAAGCCGGTACTGTAATTACTGCCTCTTCTATTTTCTCACCTAAGCGGTCTTCTGCGTCATTTTTTAATTTCTGCAGAACCATAGCAGAAATTTCAGCCGGCCGATATTTTTTATCTCCCATAGCAATTTCCACTCCTCCTTCTTTTGATTCACTAATTTCATAAGGCAAAAGTTTTTTGTCTTTTTGAACTACAGAATCAGAAAACTTACGACCAATCAGTCGTTTGGTAGAAAAAATAGTGTTTTTAGGATTAGTCACTGCCTGACGTTTAGCTAAAAGTCCGGCCAATCTTTCTTTGGATTTAGCAATAGCCACCATTGATGGCATAGTCCTGTTTCCCTCTTTATTGTCTATAATTCGGGGTTCACCCGCCTCAACTATGGCCATAGCTGAGTTGGTAGTGCCCAAATCTATACCAAGAATTTTACTCATTTTTTTTAGCTTCTTAGGAATTAACTTCTTAGCTTATTAGTCCGCCGGTTGGCGGATAAAAAGCTAAAAAGCTACAAACTAAAAAGCTTATTTACTAATTTTAACCCGACTGGGTCTTATTACTTTATTATTCAACTTATAACCCTTCTGAACTTCCTCAACAATAAATCCGGGGTTTTTTCCTTTAACTTCCCCTATCGACTCATGAAATTCGGGGTTGAATTTTTCTCCCACTGCTTTGATTTCTTCAAGTCGCTGGTTTTTCAAAATATTTTTTAATTGGTTATAAAGCTGCTCAATTGCTTCTCCGCCAGCCGGCGGACTATGTTTTATTGCCTCTTCAAAACTATCTAAGACCATTATAACTTCTGTAATCAAACCCTGATTAGCAAATTTGTAGTAGTCAGAGATTTTCTGCTCCTGCTCTTTTTTATAATTTATCAAATCCGCCTTAGCTCTCTGCCAGCCAGCCAAATATTCCTCTTTCTCCTTCTGACAGGCCTTGAGTTGTTTTTTTATTTTCTTGATTTTATCACCCATCCCCTGATCATCTTCAGAAATATATTCAACTTTATCTTTGTTTTTCATATGTCCTCTAATAAATCCCTAATATACTCAATTAAAGCTATGTTCCTATCATACCTCATTCGCCGCGGCCCCAAAATAGCAATCAACCCCCTGTCCCCTGATTTTAGTCTCTGGCCCGAAATAATCATGCTTAATCCTCTCATTTGTTTAATTGGATTTTCTTCTCCTATATAAACACCAAAGGTTTCATCTTGAACAATATCAAAAAGTTCTTCAATATTTCTATCAAGATAATCAAACACCATGGTTATTCTGGAAAAATGCTCCGCGCTTTCAAGCTCCAACTCTCTTAGTAGCCGTCCCATGCCCGCTTTATAAACCTCCGGCTTATCTTCTAATAATCCACTGATGGCAAGATTAGAAGACATATCAGCCAAAAGACTGGCTACCTTGGGCATTAAGCGGCTATCTTCTTTACCTGCTAAAAGATTTTGTCGGAGAGCTTCCTGCTCTCGAGGGGTTAACTTTTTCCTACTTTCCATTAAAGAATTAATAAAAAATCTATATCCTTTATCAGTAGGGGTTCTACCGGCTGAAGTGTGAGGTTGATATAAATAACCTTCTTTTTCTAATTTTTTCATCTCTGCCCTAATGGTTGCCGGGCTAACACCCAGTTTATATTTCTCATTCAAAACCCCTGAACTCACTGGTTGAGCCGTATCGACGTATTCCTTAATAACCGTTTCAAGAATTTTTTGTTGCCGAACGTTCAT